>JAEOTJ010000149.1 GCA_016839905.1 Promethearchaeota archaeon
CTTAGCTTAACTTTTTTAAATTTCCTTCGCAGTTTTTTTAGTAAGAGAATTTCTCCTCAAATGCAAAAACGAATGTCAAAAGAATTTAAACATGAAAAAGCAGAGATTCCCGGCTCTGCTAAATTGAGGCATAAATTAAAAAAAGAAGAAGGTCAAATCATTCAAAACAAATATGAAGAGTTAGACATAAAAAAATTAGAAAAACTCATTAAGATTCAAGAAAATAAAATTAGTTCTGGGGAATTAAAAGAGCCTCAAGAGTTACAAGAATTTGCTATGTTAAAAAGAGCCTATAATTCTAAGTTAAATTTGCAATCCCTCAAGGAAAAGGAAAAAAATCAAAAAGATGGGCAAAATAAATATAAAAAATTAGGTATTGAAGAAATAGAAAATCTCATTAGAATTCAAGAAGAAGATTTCATTTCGGGAAAGTTAAAAAAACAAAAACAGATAGAAGAATTTAGGATGCTAAAACAAGCATATTATTCTAAAAAAAATAACCAATCTATCGCCAAAGAAGAAATTAAAACCACTTCTTAATTTTCCTACTTTTTGTTAAATATTTATAAACAACAAAATATAAAATAACATTATATATATTTTAGAAATAGAGACGATATGATTATGGAAAAAAATAAAAAAAGATCAATAATAATCCTTGGTTTTGTTTCAGTAGCTCTCTGTATTCCTTTAGCCCAATTTGCTATAACAGGTAGTATGATTAACCCTGACGATGTTTCAATATCTCATAATGATGTGTTTTCCGGAGATAATAATATCATTCATATTGAAGCGAACTTTTCAGTTCAAGAAATATTTGTTTCATTAAATGAAACTAAGGTTGAATATAGTATCTTTGAAGATAGTGGTAGTATGGAAGATTTACCCATTGATTTATTTACTTCAAAAGGAGATCAAACGGGGGAATTAGAAGATTTAGAAGATGAAGATGATTCTGGAATTGAAATAACTTCAGAGTGGATTCATTGGTGTTGGCATAATTATCATTATTCCAGACAATATGCTGTTTTTGATACAGATATGCTCGAAGAGGCTTCCAATATAAAATTAAACATTCTTCTAAGTAGTAATGATGATATAAAAAGCAAGATTTATTACTTTGACTATAAAGAAGAGGAATGGGTAAAGATTAATGAGGAATATATGGATTCTTCTAACCATAAAATAATAGTTTCTTATGATTTATCAGGAGATATTGTTGAAGAAGATAGTATAATGTTAATGCTAACGGGTTATGATAAGTGGGATAGTTTTGAATATTTAATTGACCAAATGGTTATTGAATATTCGATACCATCAAGTTTTGATGATGATATATCAATTGATGTTTCAGAGTTTGATGATGGTCAATATGTTTTAGATATTGAGATTTTAGATTTTGGATTTAACACATTTAAATATAATAAAGTTATCTATATCGATAATTCCGCTCCAGTCATTAATATCATTGATTTTCCTTGTTCTTCCAAGGTTCATAACACTACAGAGATTTTAATCTTTGAAACGATAATTGAGGATTTTTCTGATACAAATACTATTTTAGTATTAGACATTAATGGATCTGAATATATTACTTTAGATTTTGATGGTAGTAAATCAATTTCTTATCAAAATAATTTTATTCCAGGAAATTATTCATATACTTTAATCTCAGAAGATTCAAATGGTTTGTTTAGTTCCTACTCTGGTTCTTTTGAAGTAGAATTTATTGAACAAGACCCCGTGGAAGTCTTATATGAGAATACAGTTATGATAAACATTCCAGAATCAGTTGATTTTGATGCTATGGATTATCCAATTAATATAGAAGTTATTGGAGTGTATAATATTGAATATCAGTGTAATTTGTCTTACACATCAAACTCAACCTTAATTAATTCATTAAATATCTATACAAATAATTCAGATTCAATTATTTCTGATGTATTTAATATATCAATCACATTAGATATTTACAGCTTGAACAGCACTGAATTAATTTTCACAAGACAATTTGCAGTATTTAAAAATCCTCTAATTGAACACTTCATTACAGATCGAAATAATATTTATGTAAATATTCCATCATCAGTTAATTATACAACAACGGAATATTCAATAACTATAGAAACTGAGGGAAATTTTAATGATACTTATAATTGTAATGTGACCTATGTAAGCAATGGAACCTTAATAGATTCTCTTACAATATATACTAATGATACTGAAATTTTGATTTCAAATGTATTTAACGAATCGATTAACCTAATGATTTATAATATTAATGATTCAAACTTGGCCGTAGATAAAAATTATTATATAGAAAAGATCCCTCTATATGAATATTACCACATCTACGAAAATAAGATTGTCATCACACTTCCAGAATCTGTAAACGAGCATGTTATGGAATATCCCATTTATATTGATATTTCAGGAGATAAGTTATATGATTATAAATGTGATATTGAAAATACCTCAACAATAATTTGTACGGATACTATTTCTACAAATAATTCGGGAATCATTATGTTGGATATTTTTAATACCAGTTTTACCTTAAAAATATTAAACATTCAAGAATCTAATGCTTTAGTTTATGAAGAGAATTATACTGTGATTAAATTCTTAGACATCCATCATTATGAAATCATTACAATTGATTATCCTGATGAAACTAAAGACTCAGGATATAATATAGACATATATGCTTATTCTGATGATGCATCAGCCATTTTTGAGTATAAAATATCTAATGCTGAAACTTCTGTAATTATTGACTCTGGACCATTAGTTAATGGAGAAATTAAGACCGTGTATGCAGACGTTTTCGAGGAAAGTATTCTGGTAGAAGTAATACAAAATGGTCAAGTTGTTTATACTGCGGATGTGAAGGTAGAAAAGTTTATCAAGATCCAAATTCAAGAAAAAAAGACAATAGATTATAATCTAATCTTTGTAATCCTCACCATAATAGGGTTAACACTTTCTATGATAGGTCTTTTTTATTCAATTTTAAGGGGTAAAAAGATGGAAGAGAGACAAGAAAGATTCGAAAGACAAAAGAGTCCTATGAGTGCCAGGAGGATTTATGATCCAATGATTCAAGAGAGAGAAGAATTTAGAGATTTTTACTAATTTTTAAAAAAATTTTTTTCTTATGCTTTTTTCAGAGGAAAGATGAATATTAATAAATTTGAAGTAAATATTAATAAGAATAATCTGTTGTTTTTGAGATAGTTTAGATCCACTGGTTTATCATTGTTTAGCTATATTAGGGCTATGTTGAATCTCTTGAAAAATCTATTGGAATTAAAACTTTCACAATAAATTTTTTTTTATAAAAAATGGTCAGGAGAAATGTGTTTTTTTGAATGATTTTATCATTTTCAAATTTTTTTGTAAGGATTATTTCCTTTTATAATAATCAGATATTGCTTTTTTGATATTACGACTTCCAATTTTTCTTGTTTCAATCTTAGCCCTTAAAGGAGATGTCCTAACTAAAATAACCCCATCATAATAAGTAATAATATCAGGATCATCATCTTCAAGTGAATCTCCAATATGTCCATTTTTAAACTTGTAAAAAGGTTTGAATTTGATTGCATCTTGATAATTTGTTTCAATCAAGATCCCCGCCAAGAATATATGATATTCATTTGCTATTAAATGAAAGCCCCACTTTTCATTTTCAATAAGATCAAACCAAGAGTTATAGACAGAAGTTTCTTCAGTTGTATTTGTCCATGTGAAGTACTTAAAATCCCCTACATCGAAGGTTTCAGAGAAAATCAAAGATCTTTCTTCTTTGTTCAAAAAATTAAGATATCCTTCTTCAGCAAGAAAGATTTGTACATTGCCATACCCTGATGCAAACCTCTCCGCAATCTCATTTTTGAACATTCGTTTAGCTGTATCATCTCCTTTTTCTGTTAACCTTTTTAACAAGGGAAATGATAAATTTGAGTGAATAATTCTAGTATCATAATTGTTTTCAACCCAAGCTTGTAAGTTTGAACAATGGGCCCAAAACTCAGTCTCTTCGTTTGGAACTTCTAAGTCTTCAGTTAATAGTTCGGGGTCATCGATAAGCTCATCAATCGAATTAATCTCATCATAGGAATCGATTTCATTTATAGGAATATTAATGATAATACTTTTACATTGTCTAAATCTTTTTCCCGCAACATAAATATTAGTTATTCCATTTTCAAGTTTAAGCATTATTAAATCATTTACTTTAAATTCCATTTTAGAGCTTTCTCCCGAAAAAATAGATTTAATTAAAATTAGATTTTGCGGGAAAAAATCTCGTTTAACTGCTTTAGATATGATAAATTGAAATGAAGAATTTTTAATTGTAGAACTCAGAATTTTTAATATAGGTCTTTTTTTCGTAATTTTGAAATTTTCGTAAAGACTTTTAATAGGAATACTATTAAGTCCTTTAATACATCTTGAATATGGTTTTTTATTTTTAGAGCAATAAAAATTATTCTTTTCTAACATTTCTTAATATATTTTTATTTTTGTTTTTTAAAAATATTTATTGTTTTTATAAAAGATTTTAAAAAGTTTTTTAATGAGTTAACGATTAAATAATTTTTCAAATAATAATGCGCAATGTTGAGTGGTTTCAATATTTAATTAATTGTTTTCTTGCCATTATGGGGGAGATCACTTGATATTTTAAGTACTCGATATGACACTAAAGAATTGAAATTAGAGACTAATATTTTAGCACGAAGGTTCGGTTGAAAGGGAATTATTATATTACAATTACTTGTAATAATCTTATGTTCATTAGATTTTTATTTATCATTTTTTTAGATTTTAAAGATATTAAATATTTATAAAGAACAAAAAATAATCTGTATTATATAAATTATTTTAGCTAGATCTTAGGTATACAAAAAATAAAATATTTATAAAGAACAAAATAAAATAAATATATATAAGCAACAAAATAAATTTAACAAAAAATTGATAAATTATGAATCTAAGTAAAAAAGAAGCAGATTTAGTTATTAGTGCCACTGTTAAGAGTTTGGCGAGAACAGTTAATCAAATCATTGATAGACAAAAGAAAGAATGTTCTGGTAGGTGCACAAAGGAAGCAACTTTAAATGCTTTTAGGCAACTAAAAGTAGATACCGGAAAGGGGAACATAATTCAATCCACCCTTAAACAAAAGCTTATGCGTTTCGGAGTTAATTCTTTATCTAGAGAAGACCTAAGTTATCTTTTAGATAGAGTTGAGAGGGAACTAGTCCAAATATTTCGTTATGATATAGAAGCTGAAGAAGAATCTAGTATGAAAGAGCAAGAGCAAGAAAAATCATTTCAGAGGATTCGGCAGATGATTGATCCTTCAGTTCTAGAATATAATATGCCTGGGACGTCAGCACCAGAAAATGTGGTGCGAACCCGCCCAAGAGGGATCGCTATTGAAGGTTATTCGGGTCAGCCGGGATTTAAGGATTTACCTTCAGGAGAAGTTGAAATCCAATTAAATCTTGAAAATGCAGATGATGTTTTGAATATTACTACTGGTTGCAATAAAGGATTTAAAGGTATAACGCGAAAGACAGATGAAGGTCAAATTAGAATCGCATGTGAAAGACCAAGAGGTGACTTTTAATGTCTAGGAAGAAAGGTGTCGTTTCAGTTCAACTAGGTCCTGAAGGAAGTTACAGTAAAGCAGTAAGTCATGTTAATCTCTGGGATTTGGACAGTCAAACATCTCCTAAATTAGTAAGGAGCACGCCAGATACAGATTATTACATGCAGGAGGTTGATATTACAGACATTAAGAAGAAGAAAGGGATAAGAGCAAAAAAGGATTATAGCGCTTCCTTTGCCGCAGTCGCTGTCTTGCTTCTTTCAGCAGTTTACTGGTTTTTGTATGTCACAGAGATATTTCCTATTTGGAATATATTTGCCTATTTCACAGTTAACTTAGCAGTTTTGATTCTTGTTTCCTTTAAAATTAATGACATTAAAGATGACGAGCCTTCTTATGAAAAAGTACTTGATTATTTCCAATATACTTCTTTGGTTGTGATAAGCGTAATGCTTACGGATATATTATTTGAAGTATATTGGTTTTCAAGTTGGATTGGAGCTCCTAACATCTATTTATCAATCATTTCAAATGTAGCAGTAATTTTAGTGCTGATGATTCTCAATAATGTTATATATTTATGGGCAGTTTACAAAAGAAATACAGAAATGCCTGTCAGCCCAAAAGGAGTAAAAGATTTCCGTGCTGAAGGATTGAGTTACAAGGGTGCAGTCGCAAAGAAAACTCTAAGAGGGACCAGACTTTTAGCTCGAAATATTTCTATTATGATGTTAATACTCTGTATCGCAGCACTCATATGGTTAGGCCAGCAGACCTATGTTTTAGCATCAGTTCTCAATGAAGCACCCGAAGGATTGCCTCATGAACAGATAGGATTTGCCGAAGCTTTGTGTCAAGCGTTCATATCTTTAACGGGTTACGAAAGCAGTGCCGCGTTTTATGAATTCTTTGGCATTACAGAAGCTCAATATGGCGCGTCAACCTCATTTACTATGGTCTTTGAGATGCTTTTCTATAATCAGACCACGGGTATTATGCTTGCATTGATGGTCATTGGAACTTTTGCGAACATATTTGTTATCAATCAGACTAAGAGTAGTGCCTTGCAATCTGCCACGACGATGACCGTAATCGGTATCCCCATGATAATGATTGTGAGTATGTTCTTAGGCGTGATTCCGCCTCCAGGACCATTCGTCAGGTTATTCGGAGCAGAAGCTATTGCGAGTTTTGTCTTTACATTCGCAATGCTCTCAGTATATATAATATTTTTGAGTATGATGATGGTATTCTCACACGCAGCGGAAATATTTCAGCCAGGAGAGGAAGACTAAGAAAAAATAACTGTTTTTTTCATTTACATTTTATTAAAATTATCAGGAAATACTATTACGCTAATTTGATTAAGAGCAACAATGAAGAATCAGAAATATCGGGCTAGAGAGAAGGATAAGAATACTTATAGCAAGAAAGGTTTGCTAGTAGGCGCCGCAGTTTCAATTCTATTTATGTTTGCCCTCTTTTCATGGTCATTTGAATTGACTCTCATCATTTTACTCGGTTTGACTATAGGAGGGTATTTCCTTCTACCTGATGAAAAAAGCAGGAAAACTTATAAAAAGAATAAATTTTATGTTATAGGTTTTATTTTAATTTCAGGATTTATTCTTAGTATTGTTTTAAGTTCGAAGATTCAACGAGAAAATCACCAAGGAAATATTTTTTATGAGTCTAGTGGATCTCGGGCTCTTGAAGGTAATATCTCTCCCGATGACATTACTCCAGAAGAGTTTATCGATTTTCCAAATAAAGATTATTACTTTCAAGCCAGAACGGATTATTTCGGATTCACTAATTTTACAATTGATCTTAATATTAATGATTATGTAAAAAAAGATTTTAAAAATTCATTTATTGGAATTTGGTATTATTATGATTTAGATTTAGACGACTCCACTTTAATTAAATCATTACAATTTGATTTAAAACAAAAAGGGGAAAATCTAATATGTGGAATTCCGTTTAATTTTACATCAAGTCGATATGATCATTACCAAATCAATTATTTATTTAAAATCTTTTTGGAAATGAAAAATGATCCCTTAAAGTACATTGATGTAGGCGCTAGAATAGAATTTAATTCAAACATTCAAGACGATATTGTATACACATATAAAAAGATTAATTCATACATTCAAGAAGGAATGCTTTATGAAGGTGCTGAAGGAGATGAAAATGAAACCCGTGGAGATGATGCAGCATCAAAAGAGATTTTTCAGCCTTCAAGAGGTCGTGGTCCAGCAGCTCTAGCCTTGACGGGATTTATACTACTTATGATGTATCTCTTTATTCTTGTTTTGTGCTTTGTATGGCAGAGATTTAATATCGTTCAATTCATGATTATAGTTTATATTTTACTTGGAATAATCTTGCTCTTTTGGTATGTTTCTTGGGCAGCAAATCCTTCAGTAGAGGAGACAGAAGATGGCGTTAATGGAGTGGAGGATCGCCTTGGAGTAGGCTTTCCTTTTAATGTTGAATGGAAGTGGACAATTATCAATTTTGATCCTATTAGAATTATACTTCTAATAATAATTACGTTTGTCCAATGGGCCATATTAATCTTAATTCCTTTATTAATTATGACGAAAATAACAATGGTTTTTGGAAACTTATTCAAAGCTGACGAAGCTGCTGAGAAATATGAAATAAAAATGTCGATTAGAGAATTAGCCAGAGCTGTAAGTAGCAAATGAGAGGTGTTTAAGTTAAAGAAAAATAAGAAAGATACTCTATCATCTCAAGTGTCCATATATGTAAGGGATCCTTATTCAAATAATTATAAATATCATTCCAAGGAATTATCAGAAAAGGGAAGCATTATCTTTGAAGAAAGAAGCAAGACTAAAACTGATAAATTCATTGAAGGAACGGATTTAGGAATTTTTTTATATTTTGCAGGTTGGATCATTGTAGGGATGGTGTTTACATTCAGCACCAATGCCACAATAAAATATATCTTAGATTTTTATAGAGATTATGATATTATGGCTTTAGGTTTCATCATACTTCATTTTGCATATAGTCACCGGCAACATAGTGACCCTGGATATATATTCTTAAATTTTAAGAAATTTGAAAGTCAAGATATATTAAAAGGATTAGGTCATGTAGGATTATGTTTTATGATATTAATGATTGCTAACTTCTGTTTAGGATTATTCTTCGTATTAGGTTCTACAGAATGGATTAATACATACAATAATAACACACACGTGATATTATCTGTTTCGAGAACAATTTTAACAGAAGAATTGGTTTTTAGAGGCTTGATTTTATTAAGTATTATAGTTCTTTGTCGGGGAGTTTTAAAAATTCAAGACAATAGGATTACTGTATTCTTAGCAATTTGTATTTCGGGTATAGCTTTTGGTTTAGTTCATTATTTTCGATATGTTAGACCCGATCCAGAAACAGGAGCGATTCCAATTTATATGTTCCAACCCATAGCATATTTAATGATCCTCGGGTTTTTATGTGGATACCTTGCCATTAAATATGGGCTCTGGGCAGCGTGTGCGCTTCACGTGGTAAATAACCTTGTGTCAATATATTCAGGGGGATTATCTAATTTTGGCATCATTTTTAGTCCTGTAACAGTATTAATTTTAATTCTATTTTGTATTACAATTCTAATAATTTATTATTTTATAATTCATATTAAGGATGAATTATTTCTATTCCATTATTTTGCATTTGCTTTAATATTATTTTTCATTATTGGGTTTTATACAAATGGTTTAGTAAGCTCTCAAGATTGGAATGGAATGTACTTTGAGCATTTTCACGCAATATTTTTCATCCCCCTAATATATTTAATTTTCAAGGATAGAATCCAGAGCGGAATTCTATACTCTATTCTCATAGGATGTTGTTTTGGATTGTTCATTTCTGATTATCTAGATATTATTAGTTTAAATATATATCAGATAGGAATGACAGTTCTTTATGCGGCACATTTTATTGTGATATACACTTTTATAAA
>JAEOTJ010000150.1 GCA_016839905.1 Promethearchaeota archaeon
CCCCTAAAATACCTAAACGATCTAACTTTTTAATGAGTGTTTGCTGAACTTCAATAGCCTTTTCTTTTGGAAGTCTTCTAGATTGTCGAGCGATATTACGCCAATTTCCTAACATTGTACGATGTTTCCAGAATTCGCGTTTATTTCTAAGGCCAAATTTACCTAAATATTCTAATTCCTCAAGCATTCTTTCCTTCTGAAATGGATGCTTTGGTTTTTTAAATTTCTTTTTTTGACGTCTTGGATCTCCCATTAATCTCTCCCTTATATTTATTGATCTCTTCTACGGCGACGCATGACGCCTATTACTAATCCGTGTCGTCCAGTGCTTTTAGTACGTTGTCCGCGAACTTTTAAGTGTAAATGATGTCGTACACCTTTATAACTTTTTATCCTCTTCATTCGATCGATATCCCTTTTAAGATTTATCTCTAACTTATTTCCGATGATGTGAAGGTCGTCGCCAGATCTTAAATCTTTCCTTCGATTAAAAAAATAAGGAGGAATCTTTCCTTCTGGATTAATAAGTATCTCCTCAATGATTTTCAAGTCTCTTTCGGGTAGCTCTCCAATCCGCATTTCTTGGTTTAGACCCGTGGAAAGAATTATTGCTTGCGCAAATCTTTTGCCAATTCCTCTAATCTGAGTGAGCCCGTATAATAGTTTGTTATTTCCATCAAGCTGAGTCCTTAAAGTCTTTAAGTAAATCTTCTGCCTATAATTCTTTGGTCGTAGAGGTGAACTCAAATTTTTTAAAAAATTATGTAATTAGAATAAGTATTATTATGTTGTTAAAATAATAAATTTTACTATTTATAGATTAAATGTTATATTTTTTGCAGAAGAAATTAAAATGATACAAATTAAACATCTCACATAAGGAAGATTAGGAATCTATAAAAAAGAAAAATAATTTACAAATAACTTAACATTTTATCTATTTATATCAAAAAAGTACAATAGGATTTTGGTTATTTTACCTTTTTTCTTTTCATTAATAATTCCTTCACAACTCTGTCCTTCCTTTTTCGCTTGCCAAGGGGAGTAGACCATTTTGATGAAGAGACAGGGATTATATTCTCAAGATTCACTGTCCAGAGAAACGAGGTATCTAATAATCTTTCCTTGATCACTTCAATATCTGAAAGATTCCATCCCTCAAGATTTCCTAATAATGATGAATTGTTTCTAAAGAAAGCTTCTTCAATAATTTTAGAATTTTTTAAAATTCGATTTTTAATAAAATTTAACATTTTTATATTATTATTTCTTTCATAGCCAGAAATTGTTCCGTGATGAAGATAATTTACATTCTTTTTAGAGTCTTCGGGCTTCTTAGTAGGGATGAATACTAAGTTATCTTCCTCGTCGTTCTCAGCATTACCATCTATATGATGCAATTGTGCATATATTCTTACCCTATTTATATACTCAGAATAAGAACGATTTCCCCAGATATCATATCCGTCATATGGGCTAACTCCTAGCATTATAATAAATTTTTTTATTCTAAAATCTGGCGAATAAAAATTTTCACCGTATGCTTCAAATCTTTCTTTCCTTCTTAAAGATTCATGTATCTTTGTCGCTTCAAAAGATTCTATACTCTGAACTTTTATTATATTAAGTAGACTCCTTAGATATTCTTTATTAGAAGAGAAATTGATTATTTGGCTTGAATTGTTAATAAATTTAATAATTCCTTCTCTGGTAGATAATAAATTTTGTCCGCTTGATAATCTATTGAGAACTCTTTTTGGAGTCTTTTCACCATGAAAATTTAAATCTATTAAGAATTCCTCTAAAGTCTTATGATAATTTTTAAATGATTCAAGGATAAATTTTACTATATTAATTAATTTTTCATTATTTTGCTTCTTATATTTCTCTAAAATATCATTAAGCTCTTGAATGAATTTTATGGAATCAATTTTTACTTCTTTAAATTTATATTTAGCAGAAATCAATTTAATGAATTTCTCATAATAAGTAGATAAGTCTTTTTTATCAACACTAATATTATTATTTCGTAGATTCTCAACAAAAGAATGCATTGTATATTCTTCTTTATTTAGAGAAAGAAAATGTAAAATTAAAGTTGCTGATAGGTAAAAAGGCTTTGGAAACAAGTCTATTAAATTGTGTTCTAAATTTAATTTAAAGTAAAGCTCTATAGCAGAGTCTTGATAGTCTCCTTCATACTCAAATAAAGACGATATCATTTTAATAAAATCAATAATCATAATATTGTATTCTTCGAGAGAATATAATTTTAATTTTCTCTTTGGCAAGTACCTGATTTTCTTTCTAAGTTCTAATGAAAGAAATTTATAAAGTTGGGGAGCACGCTCTAGATATCTTGTTTTATCAGGAAAAAAAGTACCTGCAAACTCCTTGATGTTTAAATAATTATTTAAATTATATTTAATATGATTAAAAGAGAGGAAAAAAAGTGCTGGGATATATAAAATTGGATCATTTCTATGATCTTTGGAAAGCTTTAAGGGATCAAGACCCCCGCTCTCCCTAATATCAAAATAAATCGCTCTAGCAACTTTTTCTATTGTATCTGGTCTAGGGAACTTTTTACTATTTATAATTATTAGTTCTTGAAATCTTTTTTCATATTGAGTTGCCACACACTTAGGATTGGCACATTTATACTTTTTTCTAAGAATATTCTTAAGATTGTCTTCAATAATGTCTCCACATTGATTACATCTCCATTTGAGCTTAGTATTGACATTTTTAATATCTTTATAGTTTGAGATCAAAGTTAAGTTATGCTTATTAGTAAATTTAAGGATTTCGGGCTCAGACATTTTCACAATAAAAATATTTTTGCTCGTCTGACCTTTATCATAATTAGATAAATCATTGTAAGGATTTTTTGGAGCAGTAAGGAATAAGTCGGGCTCTTCTTTATAAACCTCCCAGATGAATTGGATTAATAGCTCTTGAAAGCGGGAAGGCTTTGCATTATGATATGACTTGAATACAACGGGGTGCTGCTGTCTAAAGTTCTTGATTTTTCTTGATACTAATCTTTTAAAACGCTCCATATCTCTAACATTGACGAGAATCTTCTTAATTTCAGAAAGGAATGATCCTAACACGAGAGATTGAGATATTTTTAGGAGGGACGACCTTTCTTTTAAAGCCATATTCAAGAGTTTTCTAGTCCTTGCAATAGTGTAGGGGCTGAAATTATACTTTTTTGCTATTGAATTGGTGCTCCACTTGCTCACATAGACTCGAAAGATGATTAATTTTAAAATCTCATCGGTCCTGTTGAAGCTCCGAATCTCTGATGTATAATCCCTTAACTTATAATTAAATGGCTTGTTTTCTCTGATATATTTTTGGAGGAAGGAAAGAAAAGGATTGCTGATTTTACTGTCACTTAAGGAGTCTGATAGAGGCTGAGACTTCCTGAATATGGGGAGCAATCGAACCATGAACCAAAATGCAGGATTGGAGAAACTTAAGATAGTATAACTTGTTATCTCTCCTGACTCGATGCCTTCAAGAATTTTGGTGATTCTCTTTCTTTTCTTTTCGGATAATTTTACTAAGGCAAAAACTTCGGAAGATTCAGTGGAAAATGAAGGATAAAACTTTTTTAGGGGTGCATTTCCCCCAAAATTGAAACAATGCTCGTTGGGACAAGAGATCCCATGACGAGAGGAATAAGATGAATTAGGTTGCTTGATAACTGGAAATGGGTCATAGCTCTCATTCTCTGCGGGGAAAGGGGCGCGCTGATTATAATCCCTTAACCTAATAGATTTCTTATCAAACTGAGAAAAGTTAATATCTTTTTTTTTCATCTTATTAAATCTAGGCGCGAAAAAAATATGTTTTATAATATTATTTGGTTTTTTGTATTTATAAATCTCTACTCAGACATAATTTTTCAAAATAGAGCATGGGAACACGCAAAAAGACCAAGATTAGAATTAAAAGAATCCATAATGATAAACGGAACAGATTTTCATTTTAGCATTGGATGATATAATGGAAAAAATAGTTGGAAGTTTCAAATTGAGAAAAAAAAATAATATTAATTTTTTGTTTTAATCCATAAATTAATTTAATAATAATTCCTAGTTAATTATTTATTACAAATTACTTAAAAAATAAAATCTTTACAAGGGTTTTTAACTTGCTTGATATTAAGTTATTTCGTACAAATCTAGAAATAATTATTGAATCTGAGAAGAAAAGGTTTAAAGATACATCGAATGCAGAAAAAGTTGTAGAATTTGATAAAAAATATCGCGAAACATTGAGTAAATTAGAAAAATCAAACCAGAGACATAATCAAATCTCACCTCAAATTGGAGATTTAAAAAAAAAGGGAGAGGAAGAAGAAGCTGAAAAATTAAAGATTCAAGTTAAAGAACTAAAGACTGAAATCGAGAGTTTAAAAGAAGAAACTAAGGAATATAAAGAGGAAAGAGAGAATTATCGATATTTGGTTGGAAATATCTTACATGAGTCAGTACCAATTGGTGAAACTGAGGATGACAATGAGGTTGTAAGAGAAAATGGAGATTTACCTAAATTTGATTTTAAACCACTAAATCATGTAAAGCTGGTTGAACTGATAGATGGTGCGAATATAAAAAAAGCATCTGAAGTTGTTGGGTCAAGATTCTACTATTTAAAAGGAGATTTAGTATTACTTAATTTAGCTCTAATGAGATTTGCAATAGATCTTCTACAAGAGAAAGATTTTATTCCGATGTGGACTCCTTTCTTTATTAAATATGAGATTATAAAAGCTGCAGCAGAATTGGCCGATTTTGAAGAACAACTCTATAAAATTCATGATGAGGATCTTTATATGATTGCAACTTCTGAACAGACTTTAGCCGCTTATCATTATGATGAAATTATCGACCCAAATAGATTACCTTTAAAATATGCGGGAGTTTCATCTTGTTTTAGAAGAGAAGCCGGATCACATGGAAAAGATACATTAGGAATATTTCGAATACACCAATTTGAAAAGATTGAACAATTTATATTTTGTAAACCGGAAAACTCATGGATGTTTCATGAAGAATTAATCAATAATGCTGAAGAAATTTATAAACAATTAGAACTTCCATATAGAATTGTAAGTATCGCATCTGGAGAATTAAATGACAATGCTGCTAAGAAGTATGACCTTGAAGTGTGGTTTCCTGCCTCAGAGACATACAGAGAATTGGTGAGTTGTAGTAATTGTATTGATTATCAAGCAAGGAAATTAAAAATCAGAATGGGAAAAATAGGCTCAAAAGAAGGCAAAAAGATCTTACATACCTTAAATTCAACAGCAATAGCTACTGAACGTACAATTTGTTGCATTTTAGAGAATTATCAAATGGAAGATCATTCGATTAAAATACCCAAAGTTCTTCAAAAATACATGAATGGTAAAAAAGTTATTAAGGCGATAAAATAAAATTTACTATAGTTAATAAGTAAAATAAAAATGATAGAAATAGAACTTGAGGATTTTGAGGACTTTTATAAGAAAAGAATTAATGAGAAATATTTTAAAATAAAAAAGCCCTGTAAAAAGTTAATTTCAGATATTAGAATGAGCCTACTTGAGATAAAAGTTTGCATGGATCATTTTATTGAATCTGGTACTGATAAAGTAGATGAAAAGGCTTTAAGATCCTTAAATTTTTTTTCAGATAAAATAAAAAAGGAAATTGATGACATTGAAGTTCCAGAAGATGAGGAAATTTACTATGATAACATCATGGAATTATTAAATTCGATTAAAAAATTATTTACAAATATGAATGAAATACAAAGAAAAGCCCTTCCCAGGTTTGCAAAGAAAGTTCAAACAGAGCTTAAAGAACTTGCATACTTACAACGAAAACTAGCTAAAAAACAATCCATGTTAGATCTTTTTTTAAGAAAAAAATATGTTAATCCTAGAAATAATGTAAGAAAAGCAGAGGATTTACTTAAAAAATTGCCCAAATTTTTTACTCTAAAAGAAAATGTAGAAAATTCTAAATCAGATTTAGATGAATTTGAAAAAGAATTTGAAGAGAGGAAAGAACGCTTAGAAGAGCTAAATAAGAACTTATTAGAACTTGAAAAAAATGAATTATTTAAAGATCTTGAAGCTAATAACGAGTTATTAGATAAATTAAAAATAGAAATTAATGAACAACTTGGGTTTAAAAGGCCTTTAAAGAAATTAAAATTTGAATTAGAAAAAGAAACAATACATTTATCGAATATCAATTTGAATTATCTTAAAGACTTCTTAAAAAATCCTCTAAAAATGCTACTTTCTGAAAGAAAAGATTTACCAAATTTTTCTAGCCTATTAGTTCAATTGAGACATTCTTTAGAAGAGAAAAAATTAAATCTCAAAACAGAAACACGGAATAAAACTATTCAGCAAATAAATTCTATTTTTGAGGAAAAGAAATTACAAAGGATTATTGAAAAGTATATGATAAAAAAGGATGAGATTGGAAAATTAGAAAATCACATTAGAGAAGCAGGACTGGCAGAAAAACTAGAGAATGTAAAAAATCAAGTATCCAGCAATACAGCAAAATTAGAACATGTTGAAAATGATCTTAATAGAAAAAATAAAGATTTTATGAGACATTTAGGAAATTTAAAACGTGAACGTGAAAATTTTCAAGAATTAGTAATGGAAGTCTTAGAAGAATCAATTAAACTAAATATTACATTTAACTTTTAGAAATCAATAAATTTTTTAAATTTTCTCAGTTATGTTAAAATCTCTATTAATTTTTTTGTTTTTTTTCTGTAATGTCAATTTTTGGTTTTTATTTAAGAATAAATGAGTTTCAGTATGTCTTAAATTAAAAATCTTAAGATATTTATGTGCTAATATTAAGTCCTGTTTAACATCAACATCGAAACTAGCTCTAAAAGAATCATAATAAGTAATTTTTAATCCTTCCTTTTTGGCAATTTTATTTAAAGAAACTAATGAAGTAGTAGTGGGATCAGAAAAACAGCCATCTAATTGAATATTAGAAGGATTTCTGCCGAGAATTGAAATACCCGCGGAAGTAATGGCAGGACAAACCAAAATTGAATTCTTTTTCATGAGAGATTTAATTTCATAGAAATTTTTTTTAGAGATTAAAATAAGATCTAAAAAAACAATAATCGTTTCTTCAACATCATATTTTTCAAATACGATTTTATTAAAATCGCTAATTATATTATCGAATGATAAAGGGGGTTCTTTTATTTCTTCCTTAATTCCGATTAAATTATAATCCTCAGCAAGTTCTAATATCTCAGGACTATTACAATAGACAATTTTTCCATCATAATTATTTACTTCCGATAGTTTATTGCATAAATCCTTGAACATTGCGATTGTCAAATCTTTAAGTTGTTCTCTCGAAAAACAATCTCTTAAACGGGATTTAGTCTTATATAATGGAGCAACTGGAATTAATAAAAAACTCATAATTAGTATGATTTAAAAAATCTTCATTAATTAATGATTTATTTCTTAACATTTAAAATTAAAAAATAAATTTAAGATTGATTAATGGGAAATGCTCATTTAACATGTTCAATTAATATTTTTAAAGCAATTTTTTCAAAAGCTTCATTTACATTTTTATTCAGTTTTGCGGAAGTTTCGATGTAATCACATCCAAACTCTTGTGCCTTTTTCTTCCCTAATTCATAAGAGACAACTCTCTCATTATCCTTATCATTTTTATTTCCAATTACAATAAAAGGAATATCTCCGCTTAAATTTTTTATCTTAGAAACCCAAAAATCAAGTTCCATAAACGATTCTTTATTAACTATATCAAAAACTATACAAGCACCTAGTGCAGCATTAAAATAATATTCATTAGCAAAGAGTTTATCATGTTGCCCGCCAACATCCCACCAAAAAACTTTATATCCTTTTTTTTTTACATCATTGAAACGTGAATCAAATATCTGGGCTTTATCAATTAATTTATTCATGTTAACTTCTTTTATCAGGAAATTAGCTCCAATAGTTTGCACATATTCATCAAAAAAAGAATTATCAATATATTGTGCCAAAAGACTTGTTTTTCCTACACCAGCATTTCCAACCATTAATGCTTTAGCAATATACATTAATTTTTCAAACTCTTATTTTAATTTTGTGTGTGTTTTTAATCGAATTTTTCTTCAAGAGATTATATTTGAACTATTTATTTTTTTTAAAAGTTGTTAATTTCAATTGTCTGCATTCAGAAGTGATAAAATGACGGAATAGATGTTCATATCCTTGAATTTGTTTTGGTCTTCCATTTTCAAGCCAGAGACCTGATGTATATTCTGGAGCCTCTTTAACTTGATCTAAGGTAGTAAGTAAAAAATCATTATCAGATATTAATAAACCAAAAGGGATAACACTATCTCCTAGAATCGCATGAATTATTACATCAAGATTTAGAAGTTTTTTAATACCTTCTTTAAGAGCATCAAACATTTTTAAAGCTATTACTATTTTAATTGAAGCTATTGAGAATTTTTTATTCCATAGTTCCTTAATAATCCAATCAAAGCCTCCTAATTCTTCCATTAGTAAATCAGGCGTAATAATGAAAAAGATTCGATTTTCCGCAGATACAATAAGGTTTTTAATTTGCTTTCTAATTTTATCCTTAGAACTTATTGACCAGACACGTGGTTCAGAATCATCATGATTTATTTCTAATTCAGATAATGCTTTTTCAATGACTAATGTATCTTCAATTTTATTTTTATATTCATCTCGGATAGATTTAAAAATACTAGTTATTGGTATTACTTGATAATTTGCTCCTCTTTTTACAGGTTCTTTTTGAATAAAACCTTTCTCAATTAATCTATTTAATGAATCATAAACTCGTGCGCGATCAACTCCTGAATATCGTGCAATATCTGCAGGGGACAATACTTTATATTTAGATAATGTATATAGGACTTTAGAATCGTTTTTGGTAAAGCCCAAAGATTGTAGAGCCCCCTCAATTTCAACCTCTGTCAATTTATTGTTATTTAAATATGAAATTAAAAATCAAATCCAAAAATAAATAATAATCTCTTACTAAATTAATTTCGATTCTAATATTTATTGTTTATTTATTTATATTTTTTAATATTAATACTCTTCTTTAAAATCAAGTGCTTTAGAGTTAAGTACTCATAAAGTTGTTGATATTTTAAATAATTAATATTTTTCTATTAAGGATTCCAAATAATTTTGGAAATTTTCATCATTAAAATCATATTTGAACGAAATCCTTAAATTTCTCTCATAAAAAGATTTAATTTTCTTAAATGAGAGTTTTTGTATTAATTTTAAAATATCTATTCTCATTAAAACCTTTTTAGTAAAAGGTCGTTTTGAATCTATAAAAACTATAGAAGACAAGAAATTCTTTACAGCATCTAAGTTTAATATGATCCAAGTAAAAAATGTAGTATTAAAATCATTAAAAGAGATTTGGTAAGAAGTATCATCAACCATAACTGGTTTATCATTAATAGGACATAGTAAAGAAAATACAGGAGATTTATAAAATCCCGCAATTCCAATTTTATATGGCTTAAAAGAATATTCTCCTATTCCAAAAATCGAAAATTTATGTTTATTTTGATAAATTTTAGATTTTCTCCCATCTAACTTCTCTGAATGCAAATTTAAATAATCCCATATTTTTGGATATTTTTTCTCGATATAACTTGTATCTTGATTAAGAGAAGTCTGAGGGATAATTATCCAATTTAAAGTATCTTTTGTTATTAAATTTCTAAGATCTGCCCCTTTAATAAATGGATATAAAAGATTATCTTCTATATCAATAGTTTCATTAAATCCATTTATATAACTTCCATCTTCATTTAATTTTAAAACCATTACATTTACAGCATCATGTTTTACCCCTTGTCTCCATTCAAATATAGATTTTCCATCCAGATCATTGTATTTTTTATAAATATCTATATTTGAAACAAATTTATTTTTAAACCAACCAAATTTTTTTATAATATTATTAGTTTCATATAAAGAGGTAACTGTACAAAAATTTGATTTGGATGAACCAAATTTTGCAAAAAATAATGCGGAATCAGCAGCAATATTGAACTCCTTTTTAGAATTTATAATAAGGCTTTGAATATCATCTAATTTAAGACCTAACTTATCCATGTCCCTTACTAAGTTTTTAATTACAGTTGTTTTACATAGAATCGCAATAATTCCTTCTCGAAATGAAAATTTTTGAATTATTTTTGAAATGATAAATTCTGTAATATCAAAATTAGAACTACCAGTTATCGCCTCAATACCTTTAACTTTTTTAATATTAGATTTATCGGGTAAATTGTTCGAGTCTAAGTTAGATAATTCAGTATTGGTAATCCACGGAGGATTACCAAGGATGAGAAATTTTTTTTTATTCTTATGTAAAAATTTTAAGAAGATATTAGAAAAATTATGGGTAAAAATATTATCTCGATGAAATTCTATTATAGGATTTAAATGTTGTTGAAAAGATAATTTCAAAACATTTAATTTAAATAACCATTCATAATTTGGTTGGATTTCAACACAATAAATATATTTTATTGAAGGAAAATGCTTTATTACCGAAAGTATAAAATTACCTGTACCACAAGTAGGTTCTAAAATAGCTTCAGGTATGAATCCAATATTGAGAAAATAATTACAAATTTTTTCAGTAAGACGGAGTGGTGTTTGAAAATCGCCTAAATCTTCTTCCTTTTTTCTAATACCGTTAAGTTTTTTCATGTATTCTTGAAAATCCTTGCGATCATCGTGATTTTTGAAAAAGTTTAGAATACCTGTTTTACGCTTAAGGTAATTATTTAATTCATTAATATTATCATATTCAGTTAAGATATTTTCGACTTTTTTAAAGAATTCTTTATCAGATTTAGAGATCATGAAATTAAATTTAATGTGGTCTATTTTATCTATTGAATTAAATTAATTGTTTAAATCTCACAATTAACAATTATAATTATATTGAACCGTTATTACAAATTACCATATTTCAATAATAATTTTTAAATCTTCTTAAATACATCTTAAAAATTAATTTTTAATTATAAATCTTATAAATTAATTAAAATAGAAATGTCTTTATTTGTAGTATTAATAAAGAAAAAAATTTATTCAAACATTAATAATAATGAAATTCAAAAAAAGAATAAATTCAGCGTCTTTCCTCCTAAAATTAAAAAATTATCATTTTGTCGGTTAAATATTTATAACGAGATATTTTTCGATCATAATATTTCAATTAATTTCATTTCCTAAAATTGTTAAATCGAAACATAACATTTATATAAGAGTAATGTGTAGTTTTATTTAATTATCAATCAAAAATATTTAAAAAAAAAAATTTAAAAAATTAGTGGAGAGAATAAAAAATGGCTAAAAAAGCTGCCAAGAAAGCACCTGCTAAAAAAGCAGCAGCAAAAAAAAGTGATGGATATATCGCTAAAGCCCCTATTAGAAGATTAATGAAAAAAGAAGGGGCTGATCTCGTAGCAGCAGAAGCATTAGATAAGTTAATTGATTACTTGGAGAAGGCAGCCGCTGACGCAACAAAAGCGGCTATTGGTATATGTAAAGCGGATAAACGTAAAAGAGTCACAGCTAGCGATATCCGAAATGCTACACGCTAAGGCTTCAAATTATAATACTTGTTAAATATTTTCTTATTTTTTTTTCCTTTTTTTATATTAAAATTTTCAAATAATTTAAAATCCTATTGTAAAGCAAGAAGAATGGGGAAGATAGACTTAATTTAAACCAATTTAAGAATATAAAATTATTTTAATCTGAATTTTTATTAATTTTTTAACAATAATATAAATTTTTTGAGTTTAACTTCAAGTTTTTAGGGGGTTTAAAATGTCATCAATGTGGATATTTAAACTATTAAATAAGCGTCAAAAGAATAAAAGGGCAAAGGAGAGATTACATACACCATCTGAGTCTAGCATGATGTTCAGGAGTAAGGAAAACGCAGCTAAACTTTATAATTTATTGGTAGAGCCCCGAGATCCAAGACACTCGCAGAGACAAATACAAAGGTCAAGACCAACTCCAAGACCCGCGCCTTTTATTAGACAAGAAAATCAATCAGGGGGCTTAAGATCACTAAGAGATGAGATGTTAGCAGAATTAGAGAGATTAAGAGGAATAATGGGCGGTGATGATATTGAGAATAATAAAAATTATATTAATCTTCCAGAAAAAGAAAAAGAAAGGTTTAATGAATTTTTGGAATTCTTTTCGACCTGTCCTGTTTGCAAAAAGAAGAATCATAAGAGTCATTTAGGAAAGTTCTATTTTGAGACTGACCCTGGAAGAGTAAGGTTAAAAGAAAGATTAATAAAATTAATGGAAGAATCAAGGGATTTTAATCTGAACTATAAAAATAAAATGAATCTCGGAATCCCTTGCTGTGATTGTTTCAATATAATTTTTAAAGTTGAATGATTTTTTTAGAATCCCTTAAAAAATTCTTCATTCAAATATTTATGGATATTTTCTTCCATCTTTTTCTTTACAGAATCTAAACCTTCGACAACAACTCTTGTTTTGCCAATAATATCAATATATCCTAATTCAGAGCCAAACCGAGGGACAAAATGACAGTGTAGATGGGGGATACTAGCCCCAGCAAGTCCTTCATTAAAGCCAATATTATAGCCTTTTGGCGAATATAAATCGTCAAAAAGCAGTTGTAGTCCCTGTATTGTTCGGAATACTCTTTCTGCTTCTTCTTTTGTGAGTTCTAATATTCTAAGGATGTGACGATTCGGTACAACCATACAATGTCCGGGATTGTAAGGATAGAGGTTTAAAGATATAAATATCAACTCATCCTCATAAAATTTCAGTGAAACTACTCTTTCATCATTATCTCTCACTCCGCATAAAATGCAATCTATTTTTGGACGATTTGTTCCTTGTGCATATTCTAATTTCCCCAATGCTCTAAGCCACTTATCAAAAACCATAAAATAACACCAATATTTATGAATATAAAGAAAAATCAGAACTTGAAAAATCTTTAGCTTTATCGATTTCATCAAATTTCACTTTTCCAGCGCAATATTCACCTAAAATCATATTACTATATGCCATGCTGTTAAATACCCTCCGAATGCTCTTAAACATTTTATTCTTTGAAATAAAGTTGCTTTTGGGGAGGAAAATTTGATCAGATATCTCATAACGATGATTTTGAATATCAATACGGAAGAAAACATCCTTAAGAAGGAAGAATTTTCTTAAATCCATGAAAAACGCCATTTTTTTATCAGGTTTCAATGAATTCAATGCATTTACATGACCAGGAGATATCTGCGTGCCGATAGATATAATAAGTAAATCTTTCTTCTTAGGTTTAATAATTATCATGATCTTTCCAATAGGCCTTCCTGTAGGATCATTTCCAGGAGGATAAGCAAACTGAAACCCAAATTCGAGCTTTGGAACATCCATTTTATTTCTTAATAATCCCTCATCCAGTAAATATTCCCGAACTAAAACTTTAATTTTACTTTCTTTAGTAGACAT
Source organism: Promethearchaeota archaeon (assembly GCA_016839905.1). The sequence goes on from JAEOTJ010000150.1 coordinate 13,610, forward strand.
TTTAAATCAATAAAATTAAGAATGAAATGCAAAATATAATTTTTTTAGATTTATTTTATCTAATAAATCTAATGTTAAAAATGAAAGGAATAATTATTTAATTAATATTTTCCACGAGGTCTAACTTGAGGTTCTACTCCGACATCCCTTAATTTATTGACGTTTTCTTCCAATTCGTCTTGAGGAGTACAAAAAATTACTTTTAAAGAATCAACATCAACAAACAATTTCCCCACTATCCCTAAACCCATAATTTGATTATCTTTACCGAGAAATGTATTATCGAGTCCAAGTTGTATAGCTTGTTTTCCGCCTTCCAGCACCACTAATTGAGGTTGACAGGCAGTATAGCCACCACCTCGATTTCTAAGCAGGTAATTAGAAATCGCATAGTCAAGTTCATCGTCAATCTCTCCGTGTTCTTGAAGGACTTTTTCTATATTGGGGATCGACATTTTAAAGAATACCTCTTTTTTTTATAAATAATAATTTATTTTTTTTTTTTTATTTTTAGTCATCTTCAATGAGAATGTTATCAACGCTATGTAGAGAACAGTTGTTCTCATCTAATGACTTTTCTATTTCTTCTAATAATAATTTATCATTTCCCTTAATTGTAATAAATACGGAAGTTGTTTTTTGGTCTATTTCATCAACTTTAATGTTTACAGAACTTACGCCTTCAATCTTCTTTAGTTCTCTCGCCAAATGATCATTTCTGGGTGTCAGATCATCGTTTTCTTCCACTTTCCAGGTTGATGAGGCTTAAGAACATCAAGATCATACTCAATTTTCATATTTTATTTAAATCTCCTAACATTATTATTGTATTTTTTTTTTTTTTGATTAAAACATGTATAGTTTAAGAATACTTATATTTATAGTTTTTTTTGATATTTATAAAAATTTTTGTATTGTTTTAATTAATTTGAATGCGACATTGTTTTCTTTTATAATCTCATCTGCTTTATGCATAATTTGACTTTTCTTTGAGTGGTTAAAAAATTTAGAGTGTATTGCTATGGAATGAGCCCCAACATTAATGGCCCCTTCAATATCGCGGTAAGTATCCCCGATTACAATAACATCTGCGGGATCAACATTTAATCTTTCACAAATATGATTGAGGTGTTCAGGATGGGGTTTTGGATTTTCGACATCATCTCTTCCCACGATAATATCAAAATATGTTAATATATTTACGGTTTTAAGCGAGATTTTAGCATTTTCATTAGTATTATATGTATAAATCGCTTGTTTTAAATTGCTCTCCTTAGCAAATTCAAGAACCTTATCAATATCTTCAATAATTTTAGCATTTATTGCTGCCTCGTATTCTACTGCCACTACTGCCCTATTAACATTATTTATTATATTTTTAACCTTTTTATGCTCATATTCCGAGGATTCAAAGAATTCTTTTGACTTTTTTATAGTGTCTAAAATACTATTTTCAATTGTAAGTAAATCTTTTGGTACTCCATTCCCATTTAGGATCTTTATAGCTGCTTTACGAGCACGAATGAAATCAATTTTAAAATGAATTAGCGTACCATCCAAATCCCAAACTAACGCTTTTACCACCATTTAATACACCAAGTCAGAATATATAGGTCCCTTAGGGGTTAAAACAGATTTTTTGAACTTAATTTGATCGATTTTACAGTTTCCAAATTCTAAATTCTTACTTTCCTTAATTAATTTCTTAAAAACGTCAAAATTTTTATAATTAACCTTATTAGATTTTAATCTACCAATAGTAACATGTGGTTGGAATTTAGTTCTTTTATCTTTTTGGATTTTAAGTTTTTGGCTTAAAATAGTCTCAACTTTATCTTTTATGTCTTGTAAGAATTGAAGATTCCCATTTAATTTCATCCATAATACTGAATGATTTCTAAATTGTCCAGCGCCTTTTAATTTATACTCAAATACTTTACCTTGAAATATCTTTTTATTTATTTCTTCCTGCAGGATAGTATAAATTTTTGGCGCAGTTGATTCATGAATATTCCCTAAGAATTTTACGGTCATATGGATGTTTTCGGGTTTGACAAGCTTCAAATTAGGTTGATTATTCTTTAAACGATTACCATATGAGATAATATTTTCAATTGTTTCAGGTTCTTTAATCTCGAAAGCAATAAAACTACGAATAATATTTGATGGGTTCATCATTTTTATTCGGCTTTAATACTTATTTAATTTTATATTTATTGAAAATAATCTATTGATAAATGAAAAAAAAATCCTCCTTAATGTTAAGTTTAACTGAAGATGTTTGATAAAATGTTAAGTTATTTGTAAATTATTTTTTTTTTCGATAGATTCCTAATCTTCCTTATGTGAGATGTATAATTTGTATCTTTTTAATTTCTTCTACAAAAAATATAACATTTAATCAGATGTTTGTAGATAGAGAAAAACTAAAAGTTAAGTATGAGGACGATATTAGAAATGCTATTATAATCTTTAAATTATAATGGGTAAATTTTTATTTTAGATTTCATTGTTTTGATCAAATACTAAGTAAAACTTCTTTGAAAAATAATGTTAATATCCTTCCCAAAGGAAGGATCGTTTCGTGCAATAATCCCAATCCTGTGTTTGACATGAGCGAAGAAAAACTAGCAATACATAAAAGAAAAGTAGAAGCGATCTCTGAAATGGTTAGAAATGCGTACGATAACGCGAAGCCGGGAGAATATTTCTCTCTAAAAAAGGCGAGCGTTTCCCACATGGCTCCACAGCCGGATAACCCGATCTATAGCGACAAGCCG
>JAEOTJ010000151.1 GCA_016839905.1 Promethearchaeota archaeon
ACTCCAATTGCATAAGAAATAAGGATAAATTCTAAATTAGTTAAATCCCAAGCAAATTTGCTCTTTTTGTGAAGGAAATAAATAAAAATACTTCCAAAAACGGATAAAATTATTGTAAAAAATATAAATATAAAAGAAATAAGAATAAGAAAATGGAAATAATCAAAAAGATACATTTTATTTAAAATTCAATATGAATATTCTTAGATACAGTTATTTGATAAATTAAATTAAATAATTAAAATAAAATATTCTATTCAATATTTTGTTAAAAAATGATAAAATTATTTTTTAAAAATACTTGGTACTGTAAAAGCCATTATACCAAAAAATTAAAGTTTACAAAAGATAGTGATTAAGAAAAAAATTATTGTTTAGAAATAATAGATTTTAATTTTGTATTATTTCCCCAAAAGGCCATTGGGACATAAGTTGGGTAAGGATAATAGCCTAAATTTAACTTAATTGTCTTTTTTCTTCTTTTCATAAGATCTTCTACAAGTTTTCTTATCGATATAGGTTGACCACTGCAGCAATTTATTATTCCTTTCACATCATCCTGTAATGATATTTTTACAATATATTCAGCAACAGTTTCAACTGGTAAATAATCTCTTAATTGTTCACCTCCAGACATATTAAAAACCTCTTCATTATTATCTAAAGCTTTATTTAATTGCGGAATTATTGATTTTGGGCTCTGTCCTTTGCCATACATGTAAAAAAGTCTAATCCATTTAAAATTAAAATCATATTCCTTATTCAATTCTTCAATAAATTTCCTTAACATATCTTTTCCGAGGCCATAAGCCGTTATTGGTGCAGATGCTAAATCCTCCGATAAGCTTCCGGATTGCATTCCATATTCAAAGCAAGTTCCAATTACATTCACATCTTTTAATCCATTTACAACCATATTTTTTATGAAATTATAATTTTTAAGAGTGTTTCTTTCGAAATGATATAATTCTTTAAAATTTGGCAATCCCTCCCATGAAAGATGAATTAATATATCCGGTTCTTCAAAAAATTTGAAATAATTTTCATTTTCTTCATTCAAATTATGGCACATATATTTAACATCTTCAAACCAACTGAATTTTTTCACATTTTCTTCAGGATCAATTGAAGTAGCAATAATCACATGCTCCTTTAATTTCAGTAAATCTTCAATAATATAATTTCCTATAAATCCAGTAGCTCCAGTCACAAGAATTTTCATTTTTTACACCTCTATACTTTTAAAATCATCAGATAATAACTTCTGATTTTTATCTTTCTCTGAAATATCAGTTACAGTTAAAGGCCATTCGATCTTTACTTGAGGGTCATTATATCTAATTCCTCCTTCATTTTCTGGACTATAAAACTCTGTTGTATAATATATCATCTCAATATTGTCCTCTAAAGATTGAAAACCATGTGCAAAACCTTCAGGTACATAAAACATTTTCATATTCTCTGCAGATAATACTTCGCCATGATATTTCAAGAATGTGGGAGAATCTTTTCTTAAATCGATAGCTACATCAAAAATCGAACCATTAATGCATTTAACAATCTTAATTTCTGCTTTAGGGGGATATTGGAAGTGCATTCCTCTTATTGAACCTTTTAGCGCTGTTGCGGAATGATTAATATTAATAATATCCTTAGAGTGTCCTATCTCTTTGAACTCATTTTTACAGTATACCCTTGCAAACATCCCTCTGTGATCTTTAAATGGTTCTGGTTCGATTATATAAACATCCTTAATTTTGGTTTTATTAAATTTCATATTATATCATTTTTCTTATGAGATTTTTAAATCAATTTCTTGAGTTCATAAGTTAACCTTTTTTTTAAAACTTTTTCTCCTTATCGTTCGAGTATATTTCCGACATATTTTGGTACTTGTCGTAAGATATCTTTTCCATGTTAAATCTTATCAACACTCATCTTCCATTTCTACTCAATGTGAAATGAGTAAACTGTATAGTCTCCTATCCTATACACTAACTAATTAATCTTAGTCTAAGGATTCTTATCAAAAAAAAACATTTAAACCAACAAACTTAAATAATTCTATACACTAATTTATATATGGTTCATTTAGTAAAAAAAGTGATAAAAGGTAATACATATCTTTATCTTGAAGAAACTGCCTGGGTCAACGGAAAATCAACGCGTGTTTGGCAGAAATACTTAGGCTCTGAGGCAAAAATGAAAGAACAGACCGAATTTCAACTAAATCCAGAATTTACGATATTAACTCTCGATTTTGGACTTCCGTGTGCTCTTCTACAAATAGTTAAGAAACTCGAGCTTATTGAAATAATTAACGATTATACTTCCAAACGAACTCAAGGATTATCGGTCGGACATTACATTGTACTTGCAGCCTTGAATCGCTGCATTAAACCGACATCAAAATCTAAAATACGTCGTTGGTTTGAAAAAACGGCTCTTTTCAAGGATTTTCCTCCTATTGAAACTTATTTTAATTCCATGGCATATTCAAACCATTTCAAGTACCTAACTCCAGAAATTATCGAGGAAATCGAAATGAAGATCCATAAAAAGCTTATACGTAATTTTGGGGTGAATATGAAGACCCTGTTTTATGACCCTACTAATTTCTTTACTTATGTCAATCCAAAATCTGATGTGGCACTCCCTAAACACGGACATTCAAAAGAAAATCGTTTTACACTTAACTTAGTTGGATTATCTCTTTTTTGCACGCAAGATGGAGGTCTACCAGTAATGCATGAGGTGTATCCTGGGAACATTCCAGACGCTCGGCTCTTTCAAGAAGAGATAAAACACCTTTTTAAGCGACTCGAACGTATTGGCGTAGATGTCAAGGATTTATGTCTTGTATTTGACAAGGGTAATATCTCTCCAGATGCGTTCAAGGAAATTAACAATTCAGGAATGCATTTTATTACTTCTATTCGCCCTAGCACGCGAAAAGACCTCTTGGATATAACTGCTGACAAATTTGTTCTTGAGAATCTCCCTAATGGTAAAGAGGTGGGCGTGCTTGAATTTGAACACGTTATGTATGGGCCGAATCATCGACTTTTTGTAGTATACAATCCAAATCTGAGATCTTGGCAGGAAACCAATCTCGTGAAAAAACTTGAAAAACGCATATTGGAAGTCAACGATTGGTTTAAGGAGAGACTGAATATTAAGAAATGGAGGACTCCCGAAGCTGTAGAAAAGAAAATAAGGAGCATCATTAAGACTAAAGCATATTTTAATTGGATCAACTATTCAGTTTCGGGAACGTACGCAAAAGTTAAATATTCCATCAATATTGATAAAACTGCCATAAACGCACACCTGGACACGCTTGGTAAGAGTTTTCTCCTTTCAAATCACACGAGCATGTCTCCACTGGAAGTCGTGTGGTTGTACAGGCAGCAATTTACGGTGGAACGAGCTTTTAAATACATTAAAACGCCTACAATGATTTCTGTTAGACCCATGTTTCATCGAACAGACGAAAGCATACGTGGTCATTTATTTACTTGCGTTATAGGGCTTTTACTCTTGACACTTCTGACTCGAAAGGTTCAAAGAGAATTTAAAGAGATAACCCTCCCGAAAATAGTTGAGAATCTCTCAGAAATTGAATTAGCCGTGACAACATATAAAGGTTCTAAAAAAAGCATTAAAAAATTGGTTGAAATATCAAAAGAAGCAGAAGAACTATCTAAATTTTTGGAGCTCGAAGCTTTCATTTAAATTATTCTTTCCTGATCCCTAACTTTTTTTTCCCTCCTTTACAGTACCGAGTATTTTTTTATATCACCTCCCTAATGTTTTTATCTCTTTGGTAATTAAAAAGCGCGTTCCTTAGATAAAATTTAAACCAATTGCTACTTATTTGAACCAGAAACTCTCTTGGAAGATCTTTGGAGTAGGTTTTTAAAGCCCTAATCCATATCAAAACGCCCTGCCAACAATTCCATTGTAGGGCAGCAATTAAAAAAAATAGAAGCCGCGTGCTTAAGATTTTCGTGCACGTGAAAATCTGAAATTCATGCTTGTCTCGATATCCCGTCTCAATGTTAAACCTTTTTCCGTACAGTTTATTAGCATAATTTGGAGTAATTGACCAGCCAGGTGACTTTACCAAGACTTTCATCTCACCATAAACGTTTTGGGGACAAATTTCAACGCGAGCTTTATTTTTTTTTGACTTTTTAGAAAAATACTCGGTACTGTTTAGGGGGGAGTAGTTCAATAAGCCTAAGGTTCCAAAGTTTTATAAATTATAATAAAAGCGTGGCTATACTTGAATAAGGTTTAATTCATCACCCCCATAAATGGGGGCGTTTTCTTGAGTAATTATGATAAAATCGACTAATATTATTCCGGTTTTAATAATTCCATCATATTATTACATGTTGAACATAATAATGTTTCAGGTTCTTGAAGGTTATAAAAATTCATTATGGGAAGAGGATAAACACAATTGCAGGTTCTACAGGAATATGCAATATTAAAGGTATTGTTCCTACATTTTCTGCAGCTGAAATGTTCAAATTGATCTCTCGTAATTGATTGAAGTTCGTTGCAATAATTGCAATATACACTGATTTTCGATTTTAATAATTTCATCATATTATTACATGTGGAACATAATAATGTTTCAGGTTCTTGAAGGTCATAAAAATTCATAATGGGAAGAGGATAAACACAATTGCAATAATTACAGGAATATCCAATATTAAAGGAATTGTTCCCACATCTTTTGCAGCTGAAATGTTCAAATTGCTCTCTTTTAATTGATTGAAGTTCGTTACAAGAAACGCAATAAACCCCGATTTTCGATTTTATGAAAGGAGAAAGTGGTGGTTCTTTTTGAATGTGAAGATCTTCACCCCGCATTGATGCATGTATGGAACTATTAGGATGAATTGCACCCATTTTATAGCCTTTTCTTTCTGGAAATGTTCTTGAACTGGAGTGCTTTATACTTTTTATAAACATTGTTGATATAATAGTGATAAACGCTACAGCAATGCCAATTATTATTATTTCTGGAATGTCTCCTTGATCCTTGGGATTTTTAGGATTTTCAGGGTCTTCAGGATCTTCAGGATCTTCAGGGTCTTCTGGGTCTTCTGGGTCTTCAGGGTCATAATTTAATTCTGAAACATAACTTCGTTCAAACCATAATGAAGGCATGTAAATAATATCTCCAATATCAGGAAAAAAGAGATCAGTAGGTCCTGCTTTTATATTATATTGTAATCTAAGTTTGATATCCGTTGTATTTCCTGAATTTGGCTCCACATCAATATAATGCTTATGTAAAGGCTCATTTGGATTTAATCCGTCAACTGCATTTACAAAAGAAGAATCTGCATCAAGAAAATGAGGCTTGCTTACAAAAATAGGAGCCCATCTGATTGGTGATAAATTAATTAATTCATTATCTTGATCATAATCTGGATTAGGAGTCCACATATCAGAATCAAGCTCATATCTATATAATGTCACATTTTCAGAATCAAAACTATGTTGATAGTCTAATATCATTACTCTCTTCATTATATTAATATCAAAAATTTCTAATGTATCACTGGTTTGTATATTTGGATGAAATTTATATCCCTCGGTACCTCTAATGCTCTCCGGTTGAGGCCATTCATCTATATACTGATTTCCATTTAGAGCCGATATTTGGCACGTTTCAGCATCGTTATTTTTACCCGTTTTTTTGACAATGCTATTTAATTTCCTTTTATTTACTCCTCCTTCTGCTTCTGATAATCCACTTGTATATGCTTCATTATAACTATTAGCAGTATTAAAGAAATTAACATGTGCTTTAGCTCTTTCTGATTCTATTTTTGACATGCTGATAATCCCATCAAAAGCGGTAAAAAGCCATTCCTCAATAGTTCGTTCACTAACAAAGCCAGCTTTATCTTGTTCAAAAGCCCATAGTGCGATATTATAAAGCCAGCCCCAACCAAGGTCACCAATCTGCTTATTGATGATAGGTTTATTAAGAGGAAAAGTCTCTATAAGACTTCGTTTAATCCATGGTGCAATTTGGTCAACTATAACATCTGTTGTGATGCCTGTCATTGCCGCCGCCGTAAATTCTGAAGAAAATTCACTTTCAATTAGACTTCTACTGGTAGCTTTATTCCCACTAATTAAATCGCTAAGTATAAACCAATGCTCGGTAGTAGCCCCTCCTGTATCTGGATTATAAGTAAGGGAATATTGTCTTGTTTCATCCCATAAAGCGTCACAGAGTTGAGAAACTGCATTATCTTTATTATGATTATTAACATATGCATCGTCAAAGGTAGTCGTATTCAAATCATCTGGACGAGAATATTCATATAATGCACTCCATTTCGGATCTTTTTCACCATCAATATCGACATCTCCAACATAATCTTCACCTGGAATTATTACCTCATCGAGGACAACATATCCTTCATGTGGATCAACCCATTCAGTTACTAGTAAATATGTCACTTGTATCATTGGCATTCGATCTCGCATCCATTCACTATTGAATACATACTCAGGCTCAGGCCAATAATTTACTTCTACCCCATCATTCTCTAGATCTGCCTTAGCCGTTGCCAATTCAATCTCTGTTTCAACGAGGACTTCCTCCCTCATTTGGGACATAATTTCAGGAAACATCATTTGTATTAATCCTATATCATCCCCATAAGTTCTTAAGTTGCTTAAGTAACCTGGATTTATATTTTTAATAATAGTACTTGTAATGTCTAAATTATTATAAGATTCATCTTGAAGATATTCAAATCTATCATACGTTTCATAATTCACTTCGGTATCATCTCCATTGTAATTAATATTTTCTCTATGATTATGATCTCGAAATACAAATGGACCAATTTCTTCAAATTGCGGTTTATCTCCAGTTAAATAATCTTCAGAATTAATTAAATTCCACAAGTAAAAACTATAATTCTGAGATACTACGGGTTTGTTGAAATAATCTATATCACTATTTTTTAGCGCATTGACAGAATGATTCATTCTACTTATTTCTTGACCATTTCTTTTACTCATTAGATCATTATCCATCAATATTCCAACTAAAATAAAGCTTAGTCCCATCACTACAATAGAGAGTAATGATATGGTTTTTAATGTCCTCCTAGGTTTTGTAAAAATATTAGGGATTTTTATTGCCCTGTATTTTGAATTTTTTCTCATTTTATTTATTTTATTTCACATTCTCTTTTTAAATTTATTTAATGTTGAAAAATCTATTCAATTTTACTTTAAAGTCCATTTTTTTTCTCATTAAAGTTATCTTTTCTCTAAAAAATATATCGTTATTTGAAATGCAGTTCTTGGATTTTGATACACGCACGATAAATTGATAATAAAGAACCCTTTATGGAAATCTTAATAGTCATTCTTATTATATAATTATATTTTCAAGTCATATATATAACTATTACTATTAAATTTTTGATGAAATATCACTAATCTCCGCTGCTATTTAAGCATGAAATTACATTAGATTTAAGGGACCTTCTTTTTTATATGGAATAAAATTTAAAGATGATAATGTAAAAGAATGGAATCAATGATTATTTCTCTGAATTTACTATTTCTGCCACTTTATTACATTTAAAACAGAGTACTTTTTCAGGTTCTTTGAGATCAGTAAAATCCTTCTTGGAAATAGGATAAATCTTGTTACAATTCTTACAGAAAAATCCAATATTAAAAAGATTGTTTTTACATTTCTCACAGCTATAGGATTCAAATTGATCTCGTGTAATTGCTTGAGATGAATTGCAAGAGGCACAATACACTCGGATCTTTGGCTTTTTAGGGGGAAAAAATGGGTGCTTTTTTTCTACGGGAGGTTTTTCACTCATAATGGATTTATTCATTGAAGTATCAGGCGTACTTACTATACTTTTAATCTCTTTTTTTTCCATAGCTGCACTCGATAAAGTCTTAGCAAGAGTATTATAGGGTTTATTTGCAATGCCTTTAACTCCTTTTTTTTCTGGAATCCTACTTATAGTGTTATTTTTTCTTTTCATTAGTATGGATGTTAAAGCATAGCCAGCAATTCCAGTGAGTGCTCCAATGATTATAAATATAATAAGAAATGGGGGATCTAAAGGAGGACTCTCATTTTCCTTATCATCTTCTTTACCCTCTGGTTTATTATATATGATTGGGTTTGTTCCTGCTTTAAACTCTTCTAAATTTGTTTTTCCATCGCCATCTGGATCGGCATAGGGGTCATCAACTCCATAAAATGCCTCCCAGTCATCTGGCATTCCATCACTATCCATATCTAAATAAGATATAGGATTGGGATCATCATAATCATTTATTTTATCATCATCTGTATCTTCATCATTAGGATCAGTACCATTTTGAAATTCATTTAAATTAATCAAACCATCACCATCAGGATCAGCATTAATATCATCAACAGTATGAAATGCCTCCCAAGCGTCTGGTATAGTATCATTATCAAAATCTGGAATGTTACTCTTCTCAAACCATAATAAAGGCATGAAAGTAGTACTTCCACTCCCCGTGTAAATATCTTTGTAAAAGTGTTCAGTAGGTCCTACTTCTATATTATATTGTAATCTAAGTTTGATATTCGCGGTGGTTCCTGATTTTGGTTCCACTTCAATATAATGATCATGTAAAAATCCATTTGGAGATAACCCAGACACCGCATCTACAAAAGATGGATTAGCATCTAGAAAATGGGGCTTGCTTACAAAAATAGGTGCCGCCCTGATGGATGTTAAGTTAATTAATTCATTATCTTGATCATAATCAGGATTCGGCGTCCATATGCTAGAATCGAGTTCATATCTATAAACTGTCACACCATTAAGAAAGTTATCACCTATATATTCAAATTTCATTACTCTTTTCATTATATTTATATCAAGGATTTCTAAATTATCACTGGTATGTATATTAGGATGAAATTTATATCCATCGGTACCTCTAATGATCTCTGGTTGAGGCCATTCATTAATATATTGTTCTCCATTTAGAGCTGAAATTTGACAGGTCTCAGAGATATTATTTTTGCCTGTTTTTAGTGTAATATTATTTAATTTCCTTTTATATTTACCTCCTTCTGCTTCTGATAATCCACTTGTATATGCTTCCTCATAACTATCAGCAGTATTAAAGAAATTAATACGTGCTAAAGCTCTTTCTGCTTCTATTTTTGACATGCTGATGATCCCATCTATAGCAGTAAAAAGCCATTCCTTAATTGGGCGCTCAACTATAAGACTCCCTTTATACTCTTCACAAGTCCATAAAGCGATATTATACATCCAACCATAACCATCATCACCAATCTGTTTATCAATGTCGGGAGCATCATGAGGAAAAGTCTCATAGAAACCACGATAAATCCAAGGAGCAATTCGATCATCAATGATGACGTCATCTGGAATGCCTAATACAGAAGAAAAGTAATCAAATTCACTTGTAAATTCGCTTTCAATAAGACTTTTACTGGTAGCTCTTTCTCCACTAGTCGCAGGAATTATACCAGCAAGCTTAAACCAATGCTCGGTAGTAGCCAACCCTGGATCACTTGGATTATATGTAAGGGAATATGGCCTGTTTTCATCCCATAAAGCTTCACAGAGTTGGGAAGTAGCAAGATCTTGTTCATGAGTATTCATATAATCATCATCACGGGTTGTTGTATTTAAATCATCTGGACGAGAATATCCTAAGGATCCGGCCCATTTTTCAGGATCTTTTCTACCATCAATATCAATATCCGCTACAGGATCCATATCGAACAACCACATTATATCCTCCCAAGAAATACCAATTAACTCAATACATGGGAATCGATCCCGCAACCATTCGCTATAAAAGACATCCTCTGGATCAGGTAAATAATAAGTGGGTTCAAGTTCTTGCTCGGCCATTCTCTCGGCGATTATTGGGATGGCTTCCTGTTTCATTATCCTTAACATATCTGGAAATAACATTTTCATCAATCCCACATCATCTTCACGAGTTCCTAATTTGGTAACATAACCTGGATTTATATTCGTAATAAGGGTATTTTCAATGTTTAAATTATTATAGGATAGGTTTTGAAGATATTCAAATCTATCATAGGTGCTATAATTAACTTCGGTATCATCTCCATTATAAGTGATATTTTCTCTATGATTATGATCTCGAAATATAAATGGACCAATTTCTTCAAATTGCGGTTTATCTCCATTTAAATAATCTTCAGAATTAGTTAAGTTCCATAAATAAAAAATATAATTCTGAAAAACTATTTCTTTATTAAAGTATTCTAAATCGCTGTTTTTTAATTCATTAATAGAATAAATCCTTCTACCAATTACTTGACCATTTCTCATATTCATTAAATCTTTATCCATCAAGATTCCAACCGGAATCAAGCTTAATCCTATAACTACAATAGAGAGTAATGATATGGTTTTTAAAGTCCTCGACCATGTAAAAATATTATGGGCTTTTATTGCCCTGTATTTTGAATTTTTTCTCATTTTATTTCACGTTCTCTTTTTAAATTTACTTAATGTTGAAAAATCTAAATCAATTTTACTTTAAAGTCTACTTTTTTCAGTTAAGGTTATCTTTTCTCTAAAAATTATATCGTAATTTGAAATATGGTTGTTGGATTTTGATAAATGCATAATTAAATGATAATAAATGAATTTTTATGGTTATCTTAATAATTATTCTTATTATATAATTATATTTTCAAGACATATTTAACTATTGCTGTTAAATTTTTGATGGACATCAATTATATCCGCAAGTCTTTAATTGAGAAATTCTACGAAAGCATCAAAAATCTTTAAATACCCATATATCTAAATTATAAATTATAAATAATCAATAAATATAAAAATTAAAATAAAATAAGAGTTGTCCTAAATCAATTCAAGAAAGAAAAAAGAGATATGATCATTCTTCTGATTTTAATAATTCCATCACGTTGTTGCATTTAAAACAAAGTAATGTTTCAGGTTCTTGAAGATCAGTAAAATCCTTCTGGGAAAGGGGATAAACCATATTGCAATTACGACAGAAATATCCAATATTAAAGTAATTATTCCCACACCCTCCGCAACTGAAAAAATCAAATTCCTCTCTTGCAATTGAGTAATTTACATTGCAGGAACCGCAATAAATACCGATTTTCAATTTTTTAGAAGGAAAAAATGGTTGTTGTTCATTTAGATGAGGTCTTTTATTCAACATAGATTTATTTCTAAATTCATGAGACCTGCTTGCATCACTTTTAATCCCTCTTGAATCTGAATCAAATTTCCTAATTGAATCACTCCGTAACTTTCCGCGCTTTTTTTTGAGATTAATTATGATACCCCCACTAACACCTATTAATGCGACAATTGAAATTATTATAATCATATGAATTAATCCAGTTAAATCATCGTTATCATCTTCAATTTTGCTGGGTATATATTTCAGGATGAAAGCGTCACTACACACCGGTGAATAGTAATCACTAATAGTACCAGTAACATAGATATTTCCTGAACCATCTAAAACAATACTTTGTCCATAATCATCAATACCCCCACCCCAGATGATATCCGTTAAAAGATTACCAGAACTATCATATTTTAGAATAAATGTGTCAAAATCTCCTGCCCCATAACTATCCGTATAACCTGTAATGTATATATTTCCTGAGCCATCTAAAGTAATATCTGATCCAAAATCCCAATCATTACCGCCCCAAGTAATGTCCATTAAGAAATTCCCCGAACTGTCATATTTTGCAATGAAAGCATCATAATCATCAGTACCAGAAGTATTAGTATATCCCGTAATGTATATATTACCTGAACCATCTAAAGCAATACTTGTTCCATAATCATCATTGCTTCCACCCCAGGTGATATTTTTTAATGAATTTCCCGAACTGTCAAATTTTGCAATGAACGCATCACTACTCCCCATACCAAAGCTATAGGTCTTTCCTACAATGTATATATTTCCTGAACCCTCTAAAGCTATACCCCTACCCTCATCATTTTGGCTACCGCCCCAGAAGATATTCATTATAGGATTCAGTGAATTATCGAATTTCCCGACGAACGCATCCCAACTTCCTGCTCCCTCGCTCTGAGTTTCTCCTACAATATATGCATTTCCTGAACTATCTAAAGCAACATCAGATCCAATATGACTGCCAGTTCCATTCCATATGGTTTCTATGGAACTCCCCATATCAATAAACTTTGCAATGAAAGCTAATGGAGGATCTGATGAAGGACCCCCTGTAAAACTCCATGTCTCTCCAGTAATGTAAATGTTTCCCGAACCATCTGAAGTAATTCCATATCCATAATCCTCATCGCTTCCGCCCCAAAGGAAATTATCTATTGAATTGCCTGAACTGTCAAATCTTGCAACGTAAGCATCATCCATCACTGCACCAAAGTCGTTAGTCCGTCCTGTAATATAGATATTTCCAGAATCATCTAAAGTAATATCACTTCCAGAATCATGATTTTCACCACCCCATGTTATATCAAAATCCAATTTGTAATCATTCATAGCGGTTATACTTATATTTAAGGTCTGTTGCCTGATATTTAAAATATTAATTGATGAATTCAACGTAATTGGAGCAAAGATGCTCGAACAGAACATAATTATGAAAATAAAAAAAAATACCTTTTTTTGCTTTTTCATTTCTTTTCCCTACGATTATAAAATCCATTGACTGGAGTTGTTCTTTTTACCTCTAATAAAATTATTTTTTTATAAAAGTAAAAGTTCCTATAGGAGCTCCTCCCGTAGGAAATGGAGTAACGGTTATTAAAGCTATATCATCAGCAGGACTAGTATCAGAATCTTCAGAATTAAAAGTATTTCCGTTATCTGTTCCTGAATCATAAGCGTACAACTCCACTACTAATTTTTCTTTCCAAGTTCCATCTGAGTTTAAAAGATTTATACTATTTACTCCAACGAACCAATCAGGACTGGGAGCGATCATCGTCACAAGTGAAACATATTTAAAACTAGTATGTATGGTAAATGATATCTTAGCGCATCCTGGAGTGTCTGCAATATTTCCATCATCTTCAAAAATAACAGAAAATGCCTTGCCCACCACGATCAGATTATTGATTTCTTCAGTAAGCTTATCTGTGCCTCCGGTCTCAGCCATACTTTCTATTCCATCAGATGATTTCTCTCCTGGTTTCCAAAGAGCATCTTTATTATTATGCGTAGCACCAATTAATTTTGAGAAATGTGGATTTGATGGAAAGTTTGAGTCTGGGTGAGTTGCATTACTCCATATTGCGGTGAAAGTAACTTCATAAGTAGTAGTGTTGATCAAATGAACTACAGCAATAATTCCTAAAATCCCTCCAGCGGAAATGATCCCTATTGCAATGATTCCAATATATAGTTTTTTCATTTTCATTTTTTTTTATTATTAATAAAGAGGAATCTAAATTAAAAAGAAACTGTAATAAATTATAAAAATATATTTCTTTGTGTAATGAATATTAAGCAAAGGCATTTCATTAAATCAACGGAGATAAAAATACTTAAAGCAGATGTGCTAGAGCAATATGATGAGGTTTTTGTAAATCAGATCTTTCCTAAAAAGAGCAGAATAGAGTGGATACTCACGGAAGCTGGAGATAATTTATATGCCATTAATAATACTTTAAAACTCTGGAAATCCAAGGATGGATATATTCCTGTTTTGACGCTCCTTTTAAATAATCAAGTTAATATAAAAACAGTGGTCGTGGATATGGGTGCTATACGATTCGTGGCAAACTCTGCGGATATAATGAGGCCTGGTATAACGGAAATCGACCCTACAATTAAAAAGGGAGATATTGTCCAAATTGTTGATGAAACACATAAAAGGGCTTTAGCTGTTGGAAAATCCTTATTTGACGCGGAGGAAATACAAAAAAAAACCACAGGTAAAGTTATTAAAAATCTACATACAATTAAAGATAATGTATGGAAGTTTGAAAAAGAGTTTAAATAAATTCTCCTTTTAAAATAGACTTTAGCAATTCTTTTTCATGTTCATGTAATTCTTGCACTAATTTAGACCTGAACTCATTTGAACCTGGGATATAATCATTGATTAAAGACATTATGATTATTAAAGCATTCTTCATGAACAATTCATTGTCAGTTTCATTTAAAATTTCCATTAAATTATCCATTGAGGATTCCTTTAAAATCTCTTTATTTTCAGATTCACTTACTATTTTTGAAAATCTATCAAAGATTTTTCCATAAAGGTCAACTTCTTCACTCATTTTAAGAATTGCCCCAAATTCTTTTAAAAATTTTTAAGAATTGAAATAAATTAATTGAGTACTTCCTTTAAAATTGAATCTAGAATGTCAGTTTCAGGTTTTAATAGGCTTTTTATATCTTTTCCGATTTGGTTATATTTATCTTTATAAACTCCATTAGATAAGGAAGAAATTAAAATCATTCCATTATGTAACATCTTTTTATCATTTAATTTCCTTGAAAAATTCATTAATTTAATTAACGAATTTACTTTCCAAATTTCCCTTATATCGACATTATCATCTAAATCATAATATTCTTCTAAAATATCTGAATATACTTCAATTTCAAGATTCAATTTAAGTACAACCTCTATTAATCAATAATTATATTCAATAACCTATTCATAAATTGTTAGGAGATTATATAAATATTTTTTTTTTTGAATAATTTGTGTTATTAAAATGGATGGAAAATTAGTTTTTTAAAAAAAATATAAATAAATTTCCAGTTGAAATTGACCTCAAGTAATATTATTTTACTATTTAGTTCTGAACTTTTTACTTTATCATTTATAAATGATTTTAGTGATTTTTAATTCATGATAAGGTTGATTAATATTTACAATTTGAATAGTGATACATTAAAAATTGTGTATCATCTGGAGTAAGTAATATCGTAATATTACTCAGTTCTATAATGAAACAATTGTTAATATTACTTAAGTATCATTCTGAGGGTCATGTTGAATACATCAAGATGACGTTCAAGAATAAAAATAATAAAATAAAAAAAAGGTCGTGTGTGTTAAAAAATGAGTATGTATAGAAGTTATCTATTAAAAAATGATTTTTGGGCAAAAAAAGGAAATGAAAAGAATTCTAATGGTGAAAAAATCTATATAAAGCATGATTTAAGTGGTCCCGTATATGCCATAATTCAGTCTGATAAAAAGGGAGTAAGGATCGTTGCTGAAGGGCAAGAGCGTTTATTCAATAATTTTGATAAACTTGATCTCTTTCTAAATAACCTTAAGCAAAATCAAGATTATTTCACTAGGTTAATAAGAAGAAAATCAATTTCAAATAGGTTAAGAACACTGAATATTTAAAAAAAAATTTTTTCTTTTTTATTATTTGAGTATGATCTTTGAATAATAGCTATCTTTTTAATTCTTCCAAAACGCTTGGAACTATGATGAAAGGACACTCAAGATAGTGTTTAAGTCTCATCTCCAGATTTTCAAGGGTTCGCATCCCGAAT
>JAEOTJ010000152.1 GCA_016839905.1 Promethearchaeota archaeon
CATTCAAGGTATACCAGATCTCATGTAGATTAACCTCCGTCACGGAAAGCGTGAAGTCAGGAGGTCCGTCAAACACCTCATCTGTCGTGGGATCCGTGATGGTGACGCTTGGGTCAGTGGTATCCTTGACTATCGAGATGCTATCAGAGGATACATGCCCAACCGTGTCGTTTACATAAAAGGTAAGCGTTACAGGGCCCTCTCCTACTGAAGTCCATGCAATAGAAGAGATCGTGCCATTATCATAAATCGTGTAATTAGTAGTACCTCCATTAAGGGTATACCAAATGGAGTCATCATTTGGGTCAGTAATAATTACCGTGAAGTCAGGAGGTCCATCAAACACCTCATCAGGCAAGGGATCCGTGATGGAAATGCTAGGAGCGGTTGTATCCTTCTTAATTGAAACACTATCGGATGCGATCTCACCAAATGTATTGTTTAAATAAAATATCAGGGTATTGTCTCCTTCTGACGCTGCTGACCATGCTCCTGAATCAAGAGTACCATTTCCTGTTACTGTATAATTAGTCGCACCGTCATTAATCGTGTACCATATTTTATCCTTATTTGCACCACTTAAGATAATTTCGTACGCAGGAGCCGTCTTAAATATGTCACTATTTGAAGGAGAATTGATAGAAATGGATAATGCGGGAGTTTTGATAACTATCACGGAATCAAATTCGATGTTTCCTGAACTATCATTTGCATAAAAAGTAAGCATTACAGGGCCATCTGGAAGGGCACCCCAAGCTGCTGAATTAATGGTACCATTTGAAAAAAAGATATGTTTGGTTATATTGGTGCCAATGGTATACCACATATATTCCTTATAAGGTTCTTTTGTATAAAAGATAAAGTCAGGAGCATTTACGAACTCTTCATTATCAGATGGACTAGCAATATCAACAACGGAATAACGACATTTTATCGTATAGGTTGCATTATCATATCCTGCTTGATTTGGTTGTACGAGCAATACATAAGCACCTGTCATGGAGGGAGTGTATCTCAATTTAAAAGGGTAAATCATTCCTAAAGAGGATTTTAGTTCGTTTTTTGTCGTGCTTTTAAATTCCACCAATCTCATCGTTAAATTGCCCGTTCCAGAGGTGCGATCTAGCGTGAAATCGTATTCTTTTCCCGCTTCTAAATCCATGAAATATGCATCAACATAATTATTGCTACTAGTATTTCCCTTAAAAATGTTGGTTAGCGTTAAATTGCGGATTTTCTTGAAAATCAATTCAACCATGTATTCGTAATTATCATCTCTTACCCAACTTCCACCTGCACTGCGGGAATATGAATTAGAGGGATAAAATTCTACTTGATCTTCCTCCACAGCAATATGATTACAATTGCCTGAAGGATCTGAACTATTGAATTGAATGACGGGATCATCATCAATTGCATAATCCGAACCTTTAAAGAAATATTCTCGCCACTCATACACTAAATTATCAGGTATTTCTGTATCATAGTATAACATTAGGTTTTCATCCGTGCCACTTCCAATGTCATCTGCCCAGACAGACCAGTTCAAATTCGTTGTTCCAGTTCCAAATGCTTTATATTTATATTTTACACCGGTTACAATACTATATCCGAAGGAACTTATATCATAATGAATTTTATATTGTAAATTATCACCTGCTGAATCGTAATATACATTGGCATAAGAGTCATCGGGATTATCAGTCAAATAATTCTTATCATACAAATGCCCTGGTGGAACTTTCGTTATGAGGACGCTACTCGAGCCTAAATTTCCGGATATGTCGTCACAGTAGAAAGTAAGAGTTATAGGACCATCTGATAACACGTCCCATGCATCCGAGTTGACTGTACCATTATCTGTTATTGTATAATTGGTGATACCCCCATCTAGCGTGTACCAAATATTATCTATTGAATTTAAATCAATAATTTCGACATTAAAGCTTGGAGCCAATCCAAAAATGGCAGAAGGATTGGGGGAATTAATAGTTATTATGGGGTCTGTAGTATCAACTACTTGGATTGAATCACTAACGGAATTCCAATTATCTTTATTATCTTCCATCCATATCGTATAGGGATAATTACCGGTGCTTGAAGGCGTCCAAGAGTCATATTCATACGTGTCTCCCCCTGTATTTGTCATCGAATGGTTAGAACCTTCAAATTCAATTAACACCTGGTTAATTCCTGAATCATCTGTGACAACAATTGATATTACTTCCGTATCCCCAAGTTCCAAGGTGGGATCACTTTCAGTTAAATCGGAATAGTCGGGAGGAATGATATCATGGAAATTAAATTCCGCTGCAACAATCGCCCAATCATCATTATCACTAGCCGTTGTTCTAAAAGTATATTGTTGTGTTGTGGCTGCATATCTATCGCCCCCCCAACCACTAAGATCAGCTCCTAAAGCTCCCGTTCTTAAATCGAATCGTTCAGTTATTCCACTATACGGACTACATGGATAGCAATCCCCATCACCATATGTCGCACCTCCAATAATTGTGGACTCAGGTGAGGTCGTTGTAATATAAACAGTGGCAGAGGTACCAGCACCAGTAGCTCCTGCATGGTTCCCCAATGGATCGTCTTGATCTACATACTCATAAGACATTGCCACCATATAAGCAGCATTGCTCTCTGAATAACTAGATCTCACTTGATCTGATCCAGTAGAGGGATTTATTAAATACCACAATTCAACGCAGCTTTCACCAGCACTAGCACGTCTAGCACGGGTTAAATACACTCCACCATATCTAACATTACTAACGGATTCCCCTCCGTCAATACCTACAATGACGACAAGAAGCCTATCATCTCCCGAGGGAGTGTTATGATAAAAACTAAGCGAAGTACTATCTGATGAAGTGGTAGTGTAAGTACGACTTTGATATTCTGGTCCTGCAGATGATTTAAGTTTTTCTATTAATTGTTCGGATTCCTTGTTAGCATCATTTTCATCGATTTCCTTCCTTACTTCTTGTACTGAAGGGATGGATAGCATCATTATTAAAAGGAAAACATTCAAAATCGTGAGATATAGAACTCTTTTATTTTTTTTATACATTTTTCTTAATACCTATTTTTTTCTGAAAATTTGATTAAAATAATATATTCTTTTACATTCTATTTTTATTCTTATTAAGGTAATTATTGAAATAACCTTGATTAACACATTTTTATCAATAATATTACACTAGTGATCTAGTGATCATTTAATGTCATTAGTATATATATTTATTGTCGTTTCTTTTATTATATAAAAATTGTAAAAAAATTAATAATCCTTTTTTTTTTTCTCTATTAAATTAAGCATCTTAATTTATCGAAAATTGATATTGAATACAGGAATATGGCAGAGAAAAAAGGAGATTTCTAAAATTTAGTGATGAAAATAAATAGGATTAAAAAATTAAAATATTTTTTTTTAAAAAGTATTAAAAAGCACAAAAAAATCATTTTAAAATTATAAAAATAAATAAACATAAGTTATTAGACACTTCTCCTTATTTTCCTTATGTTTATAATCTTAATTGGTAATACTTGCATAAAAGTAAATTGTTTCATCGGATCTATTATAGAAAAAGGGATAATATTTAATCTCCTTCTATGTTTTTCTTATAGTATATATAATTTTTATAACTACCCTAATAGATGCATTAACAACACCTTTAGTAGTTCCGTTCTGTCAAACCGATAAAATTGATATAAAGCACTATAGTTCATTAGTTTGATTTGCACCTCGAGCAACGAGCTCTTTGAACTCAAGGAGTTCTCCCAACGTTGCTTTCATTGGTCGCCTTTCAGCGGGAATGGGGCTCTTTACATTCTTATTATTTTTTAATCTTTCCATAGAACTCTTTCAGTAATGTTCATCGGGGCTTGAACTTAATGATTGACAGCAAACTCGCAGTTTTGACACTTAAATGTTAGGATCTTACAACTCGTAAGCTTTCCGTACTTTAAACATCGCTTAGAAGTTTTTCCTGGGTTTATAATACTGACTTTTTTCTCTAAGATTATATTGAATATTGACGAATTTAATTTTTAATTAATCATTAAATCGATGCCCACATTTTAGGTGGGGATTTTTTATGTGTTAAAATCCTTATATACTTGGATGTTAATACCTTAGTTTTCTTGTCGATTTTTTTTATTAATATCCATGTTACCTCTTTTTCTGGGGAATGAAATAAGTATAAATAAAAGGAAAAAAATTTATAATACAATAATCGACTTTATATATTATACGAAAATTTTGAAAAATATAATCAGAATTTTAAATTAAAATAAAAAAGGAAGTGATTAAATGGCAGATAAAGCTAAGTATTACGAACATGAGGACTTGGATGTTACACCGATAAGGGAAATCGCCCAAGATGTACTTTCTGAGGTCTCACGAGTCATTGTCGGTAATGGCGAAATATTGCAGCATCTATTCGTCGCACTACTCGTCAATGGACACGTGCTCCTTGAAGGCGTCCCGGGACTTGGAAAGACGGTGATGGCCAAGACATTTGCAAATACCCTCGGTATATCTTTTCGACGCGTCCAATTCACGCCAGATTTACTCCCGGCGGACATTACGGGCGGTAAGATTTTCGATCAAGATTCGGGCAAGTTTGTCCTAATGAAAGGACCGATTTTTGCGAATTTAGTTCTTGCCGACGAGATAAACCGAAGTGCTCCAAAAACTCAAGCTGCTTTACTCGAGGCAATGGCAGAGCGTCAAGTCACGATCGAAGGAGAGACGCTGGAGCTCATTAAGCCGTTTATTGTGGTCGCTACGGAAAATCCTGTTGAGATGGAGGGCACGTATCCGCTTCCCGAAGCGCAGGTTGATAGATTTCTCTTTAAACTCTGGCTGGATTATCCAGAACAAGATGAAGAAGTAGAAATTCTTAGGCGACAATTAACGGGAGACTCTCCCTCCGTAGAAGGGGTAACTGATGGCAAGGAAATCTTAGAAGCTCAAAAGCTCTGCTCGATGGTCTATATAGATGACAGGATTTTAAAATATATTCGAGATATAATTTTAAAGACGAGAAATCATCCACAAATTGCTCTGGGCTGCGGTCCTCGTGCTTCGCTGGTTTTAATGAAGTGTTCGAAGGCACGCGCAGCAATCCTTGGCCGGTCATATGTTACACCCGATGATGTGAGAGCATTAACAGGTCCCGCATTGAATCATCGAATATTATTGAAACCAGAAGCTGAGCTTGAAGGTCTCGATGTAAATACGATCATCAAGCAATTAATAGAAGAAATTCCTGTCCCCATATAATCCGGAATAATTTTTTTAAAATAGCATTCAGTTACAAATAAAAATGGAAGAAAAGTCTTTAGAAATGTTGGCTAATAAAATCTTGGAGGTGGAAGAAGATATTAGGAGGTTATGGTAGGTCACTAATTCTTTTCTCCGCGTTTTTTCTAACTGCGGGATTTGCATTTGTGAATTACTTTTTAGTGTATTTTGCGATCTTACTCCTATTTAGTACCATTATCAGCTTGCCCATTTTTCATTATCAGATGAACGTTGAAGAACTTAAAGTACATCGTGAACTTGAAAAAGAAAAGGTTTTTAAAGACGATTTTGTTCATGTCAAGGTTGTTATAGAAAATATCGGTAGGAGCGGATTCGATTTTATTGAAATTAGGGATTATTATAATCCAGCGCTTTTTCGCTTAATTTTAGGGGAAAATTTTATTTCTACGAGAATTGGTCCAAAAGAACAGGTAAAATTTTCATATGTTCTTGAACCCAGAGTTAGGGGAGAATATCCTTTAGGTCCATTGTCAATTACCGTTAAAGACAGGTTAGGATTTAACTCGTTGGAACGCATTATTCCAGATAGCGTTACAGACATTTTAATATATCCTCCTTATGAAGATATCAAGAGAATTGAAATTCTTGGCTCAAAAAGGTCTTTACAATTAAATCATGGTGCTCAAAGGTCAAAACAAAAAGGTTTAGGTTCAGAGTTTTATGGAATGAGGAAATATGTTTTCGGGGATCAATTTAGATTAATAGATTGGAAAGCAAGCGTTCGCTCTCGAAAATTAATTGTAAAGGAATTTGAATCTGAAAGAGATGTAACCGTGATGGTCTTAGTAGATTCTTCTCAATCCATGGCAGGAGGGCAAATTGAAAATACGAAATTTGAATATGCGATTAGGGCGGCAATGTTATTGACCAAGGTAGCATTGACGCGCAAGGATCGAGTTGGTATCTTTACTTACTCTGATAAAAAGAATTTTAAATTTTTAAAACCCGATGGTGGAGACGAATATTTTTACCGAGTACTTGATTTTGTAGCGAGAATAAAACCACAAGGTAAAAGTAGGATTGTTGAGGCATTAGATCATTTTATTAGAAGATTTCAAAAGCGTAGTTTAATTTTCATTATCTCTGATTTAGAAGCTGATACGGAAGAAATTTCAAAAGCAATTGGTAAATTAATACCCTTCAATCATACTATAATTTTAATAAATCCTTTTAGTCCCTGGTTTGAGATACATGAAATTGATTTGGATCCTTCTGATAAAGCATTGGCAGAAGCCATTAGTGAGGAAATGATGGAGCACGTGCTATTAATAAAACAAAAAATGAGAAATATGGGTGTTAATATTATTTCATGTGGGCCTGATGACCTCATGAATCAGGTTCTAAAAACTTATTTAGAAGCAAAGAAAAAGGGGTCGGCTTACTAATGCGAATTCATTTGCTAGTTATAAATATAATAAATGCTGTAGTGTTTATCTTTTTATTAAGTATCTTTAATTCCATTTTTGATTTCGATCAAATTCTTGTAACTGCTAATAATGAACTTGTGTTAATAGATGTTATTACTGCGATAAAAGATATCTTTACATACTTGATTTATTTTTTTAGTTACATGATTGGTGTTTTATGTGGATCTATAAGCTCGGGAATCTTTAGTCCAATCCCTTATTATAATTCAGGATTCATGTATAATTTTCTTGGATTCTTCTTTAAAAATTTTATTAGTAAGGGTTTATTTCCTAAAGGGCAAGAACCTTCACCAGAGCAAGTTCCTGGATTAATCGGGGATCAGATGTTAATTTTTACGACTGATATTTATTTATTAATGTTCCAAATTTTATTCCTGGTATGCATAATATTTTATATTAGAGCCATTTTCCAAAATGATCCAAAACATAATCTTGTAGTTGTTGGTAGTTTAGTTTTAATGATTGTAATTCCATTGGTAATTTTTGGCTTCCGAAACATGTTAAATATATTCCTGGTTGAAATCGAATATTTAGAAGAATTGCAAAATCCTATTGATCCGGCTCTTACGGCATTACCCATAGATGATGCCTATGCATTCTTTACGAGTCGAGTCGCTTTATTAGCCATAGTATGCTATATCTATTTAGAATTAGCCTTTCAAATTAATTATGTGGATATAGTTACAAAACCTTCCTTGGAAAGGGGTGAAAGGTTAGAGGGTCAATTAAAAATCTTGAAAAAGGAATCTCTTAGCATTACTGCAAATGTGGATAAAATAAAGGAAGAAGCAAAAGAAAAAATTAAAGAATTGCAATTAGAGGAGGAAGAAAATGTTAGGGGTTTATTCGCTCAAACTGGTGAAAAGTTTTCTTATATAAAAGAAATGATAAAAAAGAAAAAATTAGAAGATGAAGAAAAGAAATTAATAACTGCTGCTTCTAAAACTAGAAGATTAGGCCGCTATTTAGAGAGATTATTCCGAGAAGACCCGGAGGCACAAGATACATTAACTGCCAAATCATCTGCTCCAAAACCAAAAAGCTTAATCACATCAACAATTACTACATTTACCTTCAGAGTTACCTTGTTAATCATACTCAGTTACATCATTATCCATCCAAGATGGTTCCTGATTTATATTTTTCAATTACCTCCAGCGATAACCGAGAGTATTGTCATGTACTCTCCAGAAATCATAATTATCCTTTTAGGACCTTTTATACTCCTTTTTCCGGTAATAGCTTGGATGATTTCATATGTAAAGCATAGGAATTTAATAATTCGACTCAAACAAGAAGGGCGCATTAAGGAAATTCTTGCTTCAGTCGGAGATTATGTTGTTAAAGAGGAAAAAGAAGAAGAGGAAGAGGTAGAAGAAGGAGCCTCCGAAGTGGCGACTGTCGAAGCCTGATACTCTTTTTTACTATAAATTAAGTACAAATTCTGCTAATTTCTTTTTTTTATTGATATTTGTCATTAACGTATCGAAACAATAAACCTTAATTCCTAATTCATCAACCTTGGATTTTAATTCCTTATCTTTATTATCAATTATGAAATGACCAATAAAATCTTGATAGAATTTTGCTACCCCAACGCATGAAACCTCTAATCCCAAGCTTTTCATGAGTTTATCTGCTGGTCCCTTAACGGTTGCTCCAGCGATTATTGGACTAATTGCGAATACTTTATTCTTCGCTTTTAAGAGGGCCTCTTTTATCCCTGCTATTTGGAGTATGGTTCCAATAGAAACTATTGGATTTGAAGGGGATATAATGACTTTTCTGGCGTTTTCTATATAACTTAATACTCCATCTATTGGGTTTGCATTCTCTATTCCTTTAAATACCACATCAAGAACTTCTGGTTTGCATTGATTCTTTATATAGAATTCTTCAAAATTTATTGACCCGTTAGGAGTTTTGATGATTGTTTCTACTGATTCATTACACATTGGTATGAGGGTTGATTTTACATCTAATTTTTTACATATTCTCATAGTAATTTCTGCTTTTGTAAAACCTTGTTTAAATAAATCAGTACGATAAATGTGTGTTGCTAAATCCTTATCTCCGGCATTAAACCATCCTGTTTCGTAATATTTCTTCAAAATACTCAAACAATTAAAAGATTCATTTTCAAATCCCCAATTCTTATCTTTATCGATAATACCTGCTAAAGTATAAGTGATTATATCCAAATCAGGACAGATTTTAAGACCAAATAATTCAATATCATCACCAGTATTAATAATAATTTTAAGTTTCTCAGGACTTATAACTTTTACTAATCCTTCTATGAATTTTGCCGCTCCAACTCCACCAGCTAATATTAAATAATAATCTTTACTCATTTTTTCTCACTTCACTCTTTATTCTTAAATTCAAATATTATATCCTTTATTTTCCTTCTCGTTGGAGCTTTTGTAGTCTTTATTGGATACCCTACTGTAAAAAAAGCCATCGGCTCATAAGAATTTGGAAGATTAAATATATCTTTTACTAGTTCTTTAGCAAATAATGGGGCACAATACCAACATGCTGCTAATCCTTTCGATTGAAATGTGAGCAATAAATAAGTAGCTGAAGCGCTAATACTTTGAATACCTAAAATATGTTCATTATAAGACCGTTCTGAATCTGTATATTT
Organism: Promethearchaeota archaeon; assembly: GCA_016839905.1. Next base: position 9,416 of record JAEOTJ010000152.1, read on the forward strand.
TTCTAAATCTTTATTATCTAAACAAAGAAGAATTAAAAGAGGTGCATTTAAAAAATCATTCCTGGTTTTTTTAATTTTATTATTTATGAATGCCTCTGACTTACCATCTTTTTCCAAATCCTTTCCTAATTTCTTGTTCATTTCATCTATTAAAACTTCCCGTAAATTCCCTTTATCCATAATAATATAGCGCCAAAATTGACCATTATGAGCGCTTGGAGCCCATCGAGCAACCTCTATACATTCCTCAATAATATTTTTATCAACATGCTTGCTCTCAAAAGGTAATTTATAGCTTCTTCGATTTCTAAGAATATTATTGAAATATTCTATATCTCCGCCTCTAAATAAATCTAGCTTTTGTTCTCTTAAAATTGGTTTAATTGAAGCCCCTTCATCCAACTCAAAATGATATCCTCGGATTAAAATCACTGGCATTCCCTCATCAGCTTCTCCCATAATTAATTGTGCTGCAGAAGCCAAACTATCTGCTTGTGCTATAATCGTGCTCTGAAGTTCGTGCCCAAATAAATCTTTATTGCCTCGTTTATCTAAAATTGGTACTATTCCTGAAACACCAACAGCAACTCCAACAGCCCCTACTCTAAATGATCGTCCAAAAGAATCTGAAATAATTACAGCAGTATCCTTATCAGTTAATGTTTTAAGCTCTTTTCTTATAAAACTCGCATCTTTGTCTGGATTCTCAGGCAATAAGGCGATATTTTCTTCGCCTTCAACATTTGATTTGTCTATTCCGGCATTAGCACAAACAAATCCATGTTTAGTTTCAGTAATTAAAACATGCTCTGCCTTTATAATTTCTTTTGACTCATCCAAAATAGCTTGAATTAGTTGGGGTTCTTTAATTGGAATTCCTTTACTTTTTGCATTAGGGGTGATTCTTTCATAAATTTCAATGGCTTTCTCACTGGGCTTAATTTGGTTAAGACTCTTAATCCGCCCATTGCTCTTAGATATAATTATTTGAGCTATCACCAACACATCTCCATTCTCTAAAGTTAAATCACTTTTTTTTAGAGAATCAATGATTATTTTTGGAATGTTATCCCCTTCTTTAATAAAAGGAACATCTTTCAGGCCAATAATTTTAATTTGATTCTTTAAATTCATGATACTCTTTTTGTTTATAAATCTAAATATCTTTTAATATCAGATTTTTTACTCTCAGCTTGGGCTTCATACCTTTTTGAGATTGCACAACAAGCAGAGAAAAACCTTAATTTTATCTTAGGATTAAAGATATTAGCCCATTTTATGGTTTCTCGGGAAGGAATCTCAATCCTAGTTATTCCTGCCTTGATCGCTTTTTTCTCAATTTCAACTTTTACATTTCCTCTGGGTCTCATGCACCCTAATGATATTTCTGTATCAGGAAAAATAAATCTAATTGTAGCTATTACTTTAGCAATATCATTTGGTTCAGGCCTTTCAAACTGGAATTGTGTATTTTTAGGAGGGATTAGTGCAATTAAGACGATTAATTCGGGATTAATACCCGATTCTTTAATGAATTTTATTGATTCTAATTCTTTATGGAGTTTCCCATGATATAACCCTATACATATATGAGGGATAATGTTCAAATCATTTTTTTTTAACAATTCGACCGCATTTTTATAATCATCAATACTTGCGTCTAAATGATATATCTCTTTAATTATCTCCTCATCCATATTAATATCAAAAGAAATTATATCCACATTCGCTTCAGATAATTTCCGAGCTGTTTCTTCATTTAATAATCCTGCATGAGTGTTAATTATTAAATTAGTTTGGTTCTTAACTTTTTTAATTATATCCAAATAATTTATTAATGGAACTGATCCGTCCAGGTCACATCCTCCAGAAATTAACACGCCTATTCCTTCATTTTGCGAATGTTGAAGCAGAAAATCTTCTAACTCTAAAGGTTTTGTGATTGGTCTCATTCCTTTTAAATATTTTTCATTGCAATGCTCGCAATGTAAAGCACATGAATTTCCAGTTATACTGATGGAAGGAAATCTTTTATCAGGTATATATATTTTTAATTCATTGCCAAAATTATGAGATTTTATTTCTTGAGCAAGTTCAAAAAACGGGAGTAAATTTTCTTCCTCTAATTTTAAAAGTAAGGAATAATCATCCCACGATGCATTTCTGGATCTAAACCTATCCAATAAATCGTCAATTTCACTCATATTTTGTTAACCATTCATTATTAGAATATCTTTCAGTCATCAATTTTTCAGCCAATTTTAATTCATAATCAGAGAACTGGCCCTCTTCTAGTTCAATCTCTAAAGAAATTTCAAACCCACGTTTCAACGCTTTTATAAACTTATTTTCATCATAATTTTGTAATTGATCCTTAATCCCCATACATTTAGCATATACAGATTGAACCATTCTTGATTTACTAACATTATTTGGTGTTTTTAATACGGAATACATTAATTCTGGTTCAATTTCTAATAAAATGGTACCATGCTGGAGAACATGTCCCTTTTTTCTTACTTGAGCATTTCCAGAAAATTTCTTACCATCTAAAAAGATTGCGGGACAATTAATTACCCCTTTTTCTGGATTTAATCCATACTGATTTAAACCAGTAATAATTCCCTTTGAAATTATCTCAAATTGCTCAATTACCTTCACGGCATGTAATTCTTCTAAAAATTTTACAGGACATACTATAGAATATGTAATTTCACCCTTCTTATCGTGGAAAACTGCCCCCCCTCCTGTAATACGTCTTATAACATTAAATCCTTTTTTAACTGCAAACTTTATATCTATCTCTGCCGATAAACTTTGATTTCTGCCTATCGTTGCTGCAGAAGGATCCCATCTAAAAAATCTTAATGTGTTTGGCGATTTCTTTTCAATCACGGCTCTTAGAATAGCTTCATCTAAAGCCATATTCCAATAACCGTTTCTTTTCTCTAAAGGGATAAATCTCCAAGGAGTCATTTTAATTTAAAACCATATTATAATAGAAATCTTTCTAATAATTCATATACATCATCTTTTTCTGGAATTGTTAATTTTCTTGGATAGTTATAAATAGGTCCTGAAGGTCTTGAAGTATAGTAGGGACGATTACATCCAGAACATCCTGAAGTTAAGAAGGCATTAGTATCTTCAATTATATCTTTTAAAAATTTTTTACTGATATTAATATTTATAAGTTTTCCCTTAAGATTAAAAGCAAAGTCTTTAATAGATTTATTTTCATTTATAATGAGATGTCTTCCTAGTTGCATTAGGCGAAAATTAACAAGATCCGGTTGATTCATATTCTCAAATTTAGTTCCTTTAATCGGAGTAAAAACAAATAAGCTTGGTAAAATTTTTAAATCATTTAATTCTACAATCCTCTTTAAAATATCTTTTTGAGTTTCTCCTAACCCTACAATAAGATGCGTGCTTACAAACCCTTCACCAAAAACTTCAAGCGCATCTTTTAAAGCTTGAAAATGGCTTTCCCATTGATATGGACCTTTCACATCTATACCCTTAATTTTTTCAAAAACCTCAGATGAGGCCCCATCTAATGCAATTCCTACTCTCTGAGCACCATTTTTTTTTAATTCTTTTAATTTTTCTTTTGAAATTGGAGGAGTTGCAATTGAGATTGGTGATTTTGAAGCAAAGCTTATTTCTCCGACGATTTCATTTAAATCTTCAAAAAATTGCTCGTAATTAAGGGCTTGAATGCATATCCTCTTAAAATGTTTAGAGGGTGTTAAGAACTTTAATCTATTAATAAGATCTTTAAATAAAAAAACAGGCCACTCTATCCTCGAAAGCTTTTCTATCGAGCTATTTGACTCTCTTGCTTGAGGACAAAAGCCACAATTTGCAATACAGTGCCCTTCGATGTATGTCATTAAATAACATGTAGTTAAGGGGACTTTGAACTCTTGAGAATGTAATCCTAATACTGAAGCACTTCCTATGGATACTCTAATATTCTTTACTCTCATTACATTTCTTAATTGTTAAGAAAAATTAAGGTTTTTCTAAAGAAAAGATAATCAAATTTAATAGATTATTTATTTATTATTTATTTTTACCTAATTGATTCGATTTTTCTTAATGATTTGTATTAATTATAAAATTTTTTTTTTATATAAATATAAAAGCATTTTAAAACTTATTATCATATATTTCTTTATAAGAAATCCCTTATTACATAAGGAGAGTCCATTCCTAAAAGAGGATGTAAAAACATTGAATAATAATGCATTGATTGATTTGAACAGACAAAATAGGCTTTTTAAAAATAATATGTTGTTTATAATTCCAAGTTGGGGGGATTTAATTGGAAATCCAACATTAGGCAAATATGCCAATCAAAACGTGGCAAAAATCCATACTGATATTGTAATTTTTTTTGGTGGAGTTGAATGTTCCATCCAAACTGAAAAGGGAACACTTTATTGCATTTTTGGACTTGGATATTATTATAATAAATTTGAATTAGTTCATGGTGTTGAATTACAACGTGGAAAATATATTATTGATGAAAAAATACTTACAGGTTTGGTCTTATCGGATTTTGTCTATGATCAAATGGCCACCTCCAGAAATATAACGTTAGAGAATGATCGAGACGTGATCATTGCTGAAAAAGTTGTTAAAGTCCCAATTAATTTATCTTTGAGGACAGAAACTCAAAGAACATTTATTAAAGGAGCTCTAATGCGTAATGTGTTCATACCTTATAAAGACATAGTTCTTAGAATGCTAGACATAATCAATGAACCAGAAATGTATACTCTTGATGGACACTTCCTTTTAAATGCTCATAGCGATTATTTTAATAAAATTTTAGTTTCTGAAAGGATAAAATCTTTCTTATATGGTGGCTATATGAATTCAACAGCAGGCATAAGCGAGATTGCTTACGGAGCGGATTTATTATTGAATCATATATTAACTCCAATGGAAATGCAAGAAATTCAAGGAATTATTCTTAATTTGAAAAATATTTACTCCGCTCTGAATTTTGATCCTAGTTATTTCTATTCATTGTTAGAAAATGCATCAAAAATGTTAAAGTCTGAAACACCTCAATTTATTAGCCAAGTAGGTACTATAAGTAATTCATTTACAAATAAGAATTCCGTACTATACTCTGCCGAGAATCGAATAAACTCATTTATTGAATGGCCGAGAGAATATCCAAGATATAATAAAGAGCAGATTGAAATAAAACCCCCTATTGAACAACCCATACTACAACCTGGAGTAAGAATTATGGGATCTTCTTCCCAAGCAAGCATTCCAGAAAAGATCGAAACTTACGTGCCTCCAGTTGAACAAGAAAAATTTACTTTAAGAATTGATAAGTCTGAAAAAGTTGAAATCAAACCTATACCTCCTCCTCCAATGGGTAATATTGAAGAAATACTATTATATCTAAGAAGAATTATAGAAGAAAATTATGAAATGCGAGCAATAGGGACTGTCTTTGGACTTGCCAGAGATGCCCTAAAAAAAATTGTCTTACATTCTGATTATTTATGGGAAATGAGTAAAATAGCAAACATATACCAGAAGAAGGAGGCATATTATGGACTGTCTCCAAGGAATAAGAATGATTTATTAGAAAAACTTGATAATTGGATACAAGATAATCGAGAAAAAGAGCGGGTGGAACAAGAAAAAATGGAGCAAGAACGATTAGAGCAAGAACGATTAGTGAGAGAGAGGAGTGAAAAAGCTAGATTAAAAAGAATTGAACAACAACAAGAAGTAAAGAGATTGGCCAAAGAAAAAGATATGGAAGAACAACAAATATTAGAACAACAATTGTATGAACAACAAATGAGAGAACAACATTTATGGGAACAACAATTGCGAGAACAACAATTATATGAACAACAAATGCCACAACATCAAATGCCACAACATCAAATGCCACAACATCAAATGCCACAACAACAAATGCCACAACAGCAAATGCCACAACAGCAAATACCAGAACAAGGAATGCTACCGCCAATCGGAATGCAAAAATCTTGTGTAGAATCATTACCAGTCCCTTTAAAAATGAACATTAAACAACAAGAAGGTTTTGCTCCTGATCAAAAATTGAGAAATAAATTAGAACAAAGAAGATTAAAGCAAGAAAAGAAAATGGAAAAGAAAAAACAAAAATTGGCTAAAAAGAAGGCTAAAAAAATAAAAAAGTAATATATTTGATTAGAAATTATTACTTTCGACTATAAGGATGAGCATTTAAAATATTAGACTTACTGATTCAATAATAAATCATTCTTATTTAGTGCTGTATTTTTAATAAAAAAAAATTTATTGAACCAATAATTAAATAATAGAAAATAGAGTTTATTCACCAATTTCAAATTAGTTTGGTCGAATTGTATGGTTGAATATGATCCGCAAAAAATAGAGCTAAAATGGCAAGAAAAATGGGAAAAAGATAAAATATTCGAAGTCAAGAAGGATCCTAAAAAAGAAAAATATTATGTACTTGAGATGTATCCCTATCCTTCTGGGAAGCTTCATATGGGACATCTACGTAATTATACAATTGGAGATTGTTTTGTTAGATATAAAAGAATGAATGGGTATAATGTTCTTTATCCCATGGGCTATGATTCTTTCGGGATGCCAGCAGAGAATGCGGCTATTGACCATGGTGCGAATCCTGAAGATTGGACTGACGATAACATAGATGCAATGAAAAATCAGCAGAAACGCATCGGTCTCTCTTACGATTGGATGAGAGAAATATACAGCCATAACATTAATTATTATAAATGGGATCAATGGTTCTTTCTAAAAATGTATGAAAAACAACTTGCTTACAAGCAAGAGAGCTATGTAAATTGGTGCGAAAAATGTCACACGGTTTTGGCCAATGAACAAGCTCAAGGGGGGAAATGTTGGAGGTGTAATACTGATGTTGAGCAGAAATTTTTAACACAATGGTTTTTAAAAATCAGAGATTATGCCGAAGAGCTTATAGATGGATTAAATGCAGTTGAGTGGCCTGAAAAGGTGAAAATCATGCAGAGAAATTGGATTGGACGCTCAGAAGGAACTATTATCAAATTCCCTATCGTAGGTGAAAATAGAACAATAGATATTTTTACAACTCGCCCTGATACCCTCTACGGTGTCACTTTCATGATATATGCTCCTGAACACCCAGATGTTAAAAAATGGGTAAAAGGAACTGAATATGAGGATGAATTTGAGAAAGTCTATAATGAAATAATGAAACAAAACAAATTTGAAAGAACTGATATTGATGTGGAAAAAAAGGGAATGTTTATAGGAAAGTATTGCATGAATCCGATGACAAATGAAAAAGTTCCGATTTATATTGGAAATTTCGTCATTTACGAGTATGGAGCAGGAGCCGTTATGGCCGTTCCCGCACATGACTCACGGGATTTTAAAATGGCCCATGCATATAACATCCCCATCAAAATCGTAATCCAACCTCATGATTATGAAATTAATGTTGAAAAAATGATCAGAGCATATGAAGCGGATGGAATTCTAGTTAATTCTGAGGAATTCAATGGAATGGAAAATAGAACTGCAATAAATGCGATTACCGAGAAATTAGATGGGATGGGAATGGGTTATGCAACCATTAATTATAAACTTAGAGATTGGGGGATTTCTCGCCAACGTTATTGGGGGTGTCCTATACCAATCATATATTGCGATGATTGTGGTACAGTTCCCGTGCCATATGTGGATTTACCCGTACATTTACCTAAGGATGTAAAGTTTACAGGCTCTGGTAATCCTTTAGAAACAAGCGAGAGCTTTGTAAATACTAAGTGCCCTAAATGCGGCAAGGCAGCCAAGCGTGAAACGGATACCATGGATACATTTATCGATAGTTCATGGTATTTTTTCGCTTTCTGTGATCCTCCTTCAGTTGAAAATAATTTACCATACAATAAAGAGATTGTAAATTATTGGGGAAATGTCGACCAATATATAGGTGGTATTGAGCATGCGGTAATGCATTTGATTTATGCGCGATTCTTCACGAAAGTAGCTAGAGATTTAGGGCTTCAAAAGTATGACGAGCCATTTCAAAAATTGCTCACTCAAGGAATGATAAATAAAGCACATCCGTATTGCCCTGAATGTGATAGATATGCCATGAAGGCAGAAATGCATGATGAGACCTGTAAATTCTGTGAAACAAATTATATCTTGAAAAGCGTTAAAATGAGTAAAAGCTATGGTAATACAGTGGATCCTAGTGAAATTATGGGTGAATATGGCGCGGACGCCGCAAGGTTTTTTATTCTTTTTGGTGCAAGCCCAGCATCCGGTTTGGAATGGTCTGATGAAGGAGTTGGTTTTGCCAATAAATTCATGCAAAGAACGTACCAACTCTTAACCAATCCTATAGAAAATTATAGAAAAGAAAAAACAATGAGGGATACTCTCATTAGTTATCATTTGAGTAAAACAATAAAATATGTATCTGAAGCGTTAAATAATATTGCAATTCGAGATGCCGTGAACACCATCATACAGTTTACCACAGATTTAGGCAAGTACAAGAATGAAGGAGTTTTTGAAGATGTATATAACGAATGTAGAGAAAGATTAACTCAATTACTTCATCCTATTGCCCCTCATCTGACTGAAGAAATATGGGAAATAATGGGTAAAAAAGGCTATTTAAGCTTGGCTCCTTGGCCTAAATATGATGATGAATTATTAACTATTGAAAATGATTTTAAATGGAAATTAATGATTAGCATAATGGATGATATTAATAATATAAAACTGGTAATGAAAAATGATAAATTAGAAAGAATCAGCATTATAGTAGCAGATGAGTGGAAGTATAAATTTTATTCTAATTTAATGTCAGTGGTAGAAAAAACAAGAAATCAAGGAGAAATAATGAAAGAAATAATGGAGGATAGCGATTTAAAAACACATGGCAAGTTTATTAGTCAAACTATTTCAAAGATTCTGAAGAATATTGGCAAGTATTCAAAAATTTCACTTTCAACAGAAGAGGAATTACAATTTTTCAATGATATAAAACCCATCATCAAGAAAAAATATAACTGTGCTGTTGAAGTATTAATTGAAAAAGATTCAGAAGATCAAAAAGCTTCCCAAGCACTCCCAGGAAGACCGGCTATTATTTTAAAATAAAAAATTTTATATTTTAAACATGTTCTTTAATATTTTCAGAAACATTGTCTTTTAAACTAGATACATAAATCTTATAATATTCTTATTATAATATTAATATTAAGAGAATATAATCGTGATTAAAGTTGTCTAATTTAACCCTAATTGATAAAATTCTGTTCCTTAATATAGGACCTTATCAACGAGATAATGAAACCTATTTCCAATGGATGTCAAATAGATATTATAAACCTAGTTTCTTTGATGTAAAATTAACAAGGACCACTCTATTCAAGGATATTTTCTTCTGCCTTATAAAAAAAGATTTAAAGCTCGTATATATTGTAAAAGACGATGTTGTTTTTGCAATTGGAGCTGAGGCGGATGTCCAGTCTCCTTTATTAGAAGCATTATTGGAGTATTTAATCGAAGAATTCTTTTTTACATATGATAAGTCATTATTAATGACTTGTTATGGAGAAACCTGCAATATTTTTGATGGATTTTCTTCAACAATAGTGCAAACTTTAAAAAATTATAATGATATAGGTTTAGTTGAGACTGCTTATGTTACATGTAAGGCTTGTAATAAAACTTTAAGTATTGTCATAAAAAAATCCTTAATTAAAAACTCTAAAAGTCCTACAGTTCCTATTGTATATGTACATTCAGGACACTCAATTTTAGTATATGTGGATAAAAACTTTAAAGTTAGAGGCGCTGAAATAGTGTCTATTGCTTATTAATTTCTTTTGTGTTATTTTAATATAATCGTCATGAATAACAATGCTTAAAAAGATCTATCTTTATTAGAATAATAGAAAAAAAGCGATAATATTTTTAAAAAAATGATATACCAACACCAACTTAAAAACCTTCAAAATAAGATTTTTTTTATTAATATAAGTAAAAAACAAAATGAATTAGTTAGTTGGAAATCCAAGTATTCTAATAAAAGTTTTATTTTTGATATGATTGGTTTAAAAAAAAATAAATCAATGAAGAAAAGAGATGTGTTCTTTCATTTTAATAAGGAAGACCTTAAAATCATCTATATTAAAACCCTAAAAAATATCATTTTTAGCATTGGTGCAGATGTTTCAGTTCAATATCAAGTTATTGAGGCTATTCTGGGGCATCTTATTGAAAGATTTCAATTAAAATATGAAAAAAACCTCATTTCAGATTTTGAATCAGGTTCAAGTCACTTGTTTAAAGATTTCAATGAAGAAATTGAAGAAACTCTTTCAAATTTTGATAACCTAAAACTAATTAAATTCATTCAACTTTATTGCAAATTTTGTAAAAAAAGTCACATGCTTGCGGTAAAAAAATCTCTAATTGAAACGTCTAAAAAACCTGTTATTTCATTTGTATATTATCATGATGGAATAACTTTACTCGTTTATTTAGATAGACAATTTGAAATTCGCGGTGTTGAATTAGTAAATCTCTCGGGATAGTCCTTAATTTAATTGAATGTAATAAATTTTAATTAGTTGTTTTTTCTGCGGCTATAATAACTTCAGCGAAAGGATCTGCTTGCAAGGAAGCACCCCCAACTAAGCCACCATCAATATTTTCTTGTTTAAATAAATCATCGGCGTTTGCTGGTTTTACAGATCCTCCATATTGAATTCTTACAGAATCTGCGATTTCTTTATCAAATTTCTGAGATAAAAGTCCCCGAATAAATACGTGAATCTCCTCTGCTTGTTCAGGAGTAGCTGTCTTTCCAGTGCCTATTGCCCATATGGGCTCATAGGCAATCACAATTTTTATCATTTCTTCATTTGAAAGATCTTTAAATGTTTCGTTCATCTGCTTTTTTATGACTTCCTTAGTTTGTCCCGCTTCTCTCTCTTCTAAATGCTCTCCAATGCATACAATCGGATTTAAATTCATTTCTAATGCCTTTTTTAATTTCTTATTTATTAAATCACTTGACTCCTTAAAGATATCTCTTCGCTCGCTATGACCCAAGATGACATACTCACATCCTATAGCTTTTAAAAAAGTGGCTGATACCTCTCCCGTAAATGCCCCCTTCTCTTCAAAATACATATTTTGCGCCCCTAATTTAATATTTGTATCCTTTAAAACTTCATTTGCCGCATTTAGTGCTGTAAATGGAGCACAGATCACAATATCAACGTTATTAATATCCTTAACCAAGGGGAATAATTTCTCCAACATCTCTTTAGCTTCTATTGGAGTGCCCTTATTCATTTTCCAATTGCCTCCAATAATTGGCTTTCTCATTATTAATTACCTCATTAAATTTTTATTTTTATATATAATATCTATAATTAATCGTTAAAATGTATAAATACCCAATGAAAATTAATATAATATTGAATTTAATAATTTAAAAATGAATAAGTATAAAAAAATTGTTTTATTTTGGAAGTTTTCCTACTAAATTTGTTGCTTCTAAGAGCTTTTTTACCTCGCTGACATCGGGAGGGACTATTTTTGGTAATCCTAATTGATCTCGTCGCCTCTCAATGGC
>JAEOTJ010000048.1 GCA_016839905.1 Promethearchaeota archaeon
ATTCTTGTTCTAGTGACACGGAAATGCCAACTAATTCTGCCTTGTACTTGAGTTGATGGATCAACTTGTAAAAGGGTAATTGAACGAAATTTTGATTGTTTCTCCTCCCTAAGGTTATTTTTCGCTTCCATGAATTATTATGCCCGATGATAAGAGTTCCGAAATCGTGTTCAATGCAATAAGTAAGAATTCTCCTCGTGATTTTATGAAAGACATCATGGATCTTGTTATTTCGCGTTCGTGTAAGCCTCTGAAGTCCCCTCGTTTCGAAAGAGAGTCCTTGCTTGTCCTTATGGCTCTTGTATTTAGCTAGTTGCTTGTTATAAAATTGATTAATGGATTTCACCACACCGCCCTTAATAATGACAGGTTGTAATCCCGCATTATTTACCATGGTTACGAGGTTGTTTAATCCTAAATCAATTCCCACGATACGCTTCTCATCCAAGTTTAAATTAAGTGCTTCTTTCTCATGGATGATTTCTACCACGTAATAAAAACTCTTGGGAATAATCCTAACTTGATGAATGGGTTCCTTTATTCGTGTCTTAATGGGAGAGAGTCCTACCTTTCTCGGAAAATATAGGTATCCCTCCTTGAGCCGGCATTGCTGGTTAGTGAAGATGACCAAGAACTCGCCATTCTTCTTCTTATACTTGGGTGGTCGTGGTCTTCCTTGAAATTTTTCTGGACGTGCACTCCATTCCTTACAAGAATTAAAAAAGGATTTCCAATTTTTATCTACTACCTTCAATACTTGTTGGGCCGTCTGTGAAGGTAATTTCCGATAGGGATCCTTATGTTTTAGCATATACCACAAGTCATAATATCTAAGCCAGTTTCCTAAATAAAACAATTCTTGCCTCACGTAATAATTCGCAAGATTATAAAGATTCTTGGATAAATGGCATATGTAGGATAACTGAACCGTTTTTTTGATTTGAATTTGTTCCGTAAGCTTCATTATTACAAATCACAAATCGTCCTTTATTTAAAAAACAAGAGTGTTGAAGAATTTAGAAATTTTTTAAAAGAAGGTAAATTAAAAATAATCATACTTCATATTAATTCTATATATCATTTGAGTTAAATTTTACATTTGAAAAAGCTCAATACTTTTTATTGAAGCTTTTTTATTATTTTTATTGAAATATCAATTATGCAAAATTGAATACTGTATAAATAATATTTAGATTAACGATTGGAGTTAAATCATATCAGATTTTGATTAAATTATGAATGAGAAAAAGCCCAATATTGACGATATTGAGAAGTATAAAAAAGATTTGCATGATATCGCCGATGATTTTGGTTTAGGAATAGAATATGAAGGATTTTTAGATGAAAGTAAAGACATTGGAAAAGAGATTGAAGAAATTAGCGAGCAAGAGGATTCAATAAAGGAAAGAATTTCTAAAAAAGATATGAGTAAAACTAAAGATACTTCTAAAATGGAGAAGGATTCTAAATTAGAACCTATTTCAACTCCAGTTCTCTTAACTCTCAAGGCATATCAGAGAATGATTGGCTATGCCATTCGATATGCTAATAGTAAATTAAAAAAGGAAGAATGGAGAGAGGTCTATGGAATTTTAATAGGAAAGATTGAGGAGCATAAGCAAGTTATCGTTAGAGATGCAATACCTGTATGTGTGGGGGAGAAAACAGGTGTAGAACTGGAACCAATCCATTATGTCGATGTTTCTCAAATAGATCAGTCAATTTGGAGAAGATCAATCGAAAATCAAAAGACAGATTTTATTGTGGGATGGTGGCATACACATCCAGGTTTAGGTTTCTACTTTAGTAAAGTAGATCTTACAACACAATTAGGATATCAAGTACCAAATCATTATGCTATGGGATTAGTTTTTGATCTAACTAAAAGAACAAAAGACTCTCTAGGTGTAGCCGCATTTAGAGCTAGAGATCCCGAATATGGAATACAGAGTGATTATAAACCTATAGAAATGAAATATAATTTTAAAATAAATGAGATTATTCCTAAAGTTAAAAAGTTTGAAGAAACTATTCTAAAAAATATGGGTAAAATATTAAAAGAAATTAATTATATTGAAAGTATTCTACGAAAGAAAAAATTAGCACAATTACAAAGAAATTTTGGTTTAATAATGGTTCCTAAAAGGGATATAAAGGCTACAGAGGATAAAGAGGAAGCAGAAGAAATAGAAGAAAAAATTTACATATGGGATCCTAACTTTTTCAAGAAATCATATCGAATTCCAAAATTTAGAGAAAGATTAGAAAATGATATAAAAAATTGTGAGAATATATTAAGAACACATTTTAATAAAGATGAAATAGAAAAATATGAAGAAAAGAGATTGAAGTTTCACAAAAAATTTAAAAAAATACTTGAAAAACCAAATGAATGGTATGAGAAGATGATACTTGATTTTGGAAATACAATTGAAAAAATTTATAGGTATTTTAATTATTTAGATACAGATGAAAGAAAAATTATTGAATATTTTGAAGAACGAGCTTCTGATTATTATAAAATACTAGATAATTTAAATGATAAAACAAAATTTGATTTAGAAGTTAAGATATAAGAAATTATTAAAGTAATAACAAAATTTTATATTAGATATAGTATATCTAATATCTATACTATATTCTTTTGACTCATAATTCAAATATATAATAAAACTCAACTTTTTTGATGCTGATTAATGACTAATGATAATACTATATATATAAAAAATCGAAGAGATAAAGAGAAAAATATAAAAAAAGCAATTTTTGCCTTCTCAGGGGGTCAAAAAGCTCTTTTAATTAAAGGTGAAGGAGAAGAAATTTCAACTGCCGTTGAAGTAGCAGAGATCTTAAAAAAACGAATGTACCCCGGAATAGAAATCGCAAATATTTCTTTAGGAAGTCGCCCATTCATTAATAAGGGACAGGGAAGAAACTATTATCATCAAAATAATAGAAAAAACAAGAATAACAATAGGGACATTATTTCAAAAATTGAAATTTTATTAAAAACAACACATTACACTTGATTTTATATGGCATTTGAAAATCTAGGTCCAATGTTAGACGAAACTAGGACTCCAGCTATTTGTGAAATTTGTGGAGATTATATCTATAAGCGTATTTATCACGATGAGAATTTAAAAGATAAAAAAAAAATTGTATTTATTTGTAAGAATTGCTTAAAAAATAATGGAAAATAATTTTGAGCGAAATTTTTAGTAATACTTCTCTCTTTTCTAGCTTGAAATGAAATGAAATAAAATAGAAGAATATAAAATAAAATTTTCGATGCAAATATCAAGAAATATAACCATCGTTTACATTGTAATGTATATTATTGTATTTTCATATTTAATCGCTTTTCTTTTAATACCTAGTTTTCAAATAGAGGTTATAGAATCAAGAAAAAACTTAATGAATTTTACAGTAGGTAACTTTTATTTTTGGGCTTTATTGATTTCATTTTTTATTTGTTTAATTGGTTCAATGTCTATTGGATTTCCCA
This sequence comes from Promethearchaeota archaeon, assembly GCA_016839905.1. Next base: position 3,509 of record JAEOTJ010000048.1, read on the forward strand.
TACCTTTTCCATTTGTGTTATTTTCTTTATCCAATTCAATTCTAATAAAATATAATTATACTCTTAATCTGTTTTTCTGGATGGAGATATCTGGAATCATTATTATTGGAGGATTAGGAGCATTTATTGGCGAAGCGTCTAGCTATTTAATAGGAAAAGGGGCGCGAATAATTGCAGAAAAAAGAGATTCACAAACTCTCGAAAATGTGAAAGGATTTGGAAAACTTGTTCTTAAAAATCCAAAAAGAACAAGATTTTATATCTTTCTAGGAGCTGCTACTCCTATTCCAGATGATGTTTTAATAATTAGCCTATCAATGCTCACAGATGAAAATGGAAAAGCCTTATATCCTTTTTATAAAATAATTATCCCAGGCTGGCTAGGAAAGAACATTACAACATTAATCTATTGCATGATTCCATTATTATTATATTGGGGTATAAATGTTGCTGGATTTCAAACTAATGCATTATCAGATATCATCACAGAAACAATTATGCTTTTAGTAACAATTTCAGTAATGTATTTCATCATGGCTTTTGATTGGAATAAATATATTGACAAAATAAGTAATAAAAAGGATGAATAAATTATGCTTTCGAGATTTTAGTATTTAGCCCGTTTCTTGCGTTTATTACCAAATCGAGGTTTGACTTAATTTCCCCAATTTTATTTACTTTATTCGGCATCTCCATAGTTTCAAGTATAATGATTATCTCATCTGTTTTTGGATTGTAAATTAAATCGCCCTGTTCAACTTCCTTCTTTGATTTGGCATTCGTGGCTTCTTTTAATCCTAAACCTTGCAATGTCCAATATTTTTTTGATCCAAAACTAAACCTTCCTTTCAAGATAAAAGGCATCTCATCAAGAATCGCATCAGCAGAAAGAGGTGTAAGATATCGGATGATAATCGCATCTAGAGAAGCTATTTGATAAAGATCTATTTTTATGGGTACTCCATCAGACATAATAGTGTAATAATATATGAATGAATATATAATTTGTCCAAAATTAATAAAAAAATTTAAATATATGAAATTGCATTAATATTCTTAGGACAATAGTAATATTTTTTGCATTGGTTTGGATTCCATTTTACTCTCTTATCTATTGACATAATTATAAGTGAATAATTTACTATTTCAAATATCCCGACATTAATCTTGATTAAACTTCTCTATTGATTAAGAAAAAATCTCAAATAAATATTTCTAATGCATATCATTCCGCCTAAAAATTATGATACAAAGGAATATGATAATCGCATTATTACTTTAACAAGATAAACTTAAAACGTTTATGAATTTAAAAAAAAAGCTTGGAACTCCTTTACTGAGATACAAAAAAAACGGAGGTTACTATTGTTCCTCTTTCCTTAATTTTTCATAATATTCCAAATCAGGTATATGATCAATATCATAAAACTCAGCTTCGGTTTGAATTTGGACAGCATTTATCACAACTCCTTCAGTTATAGAATAATTCATAACTTCTCTTATGGTTTGAATTCTATAGAGTATCTGATATCGGGAGATCTTCTCAATATAATCATAATTAAGTAAAAAAACGGGAATTACTTGATTTATTATTTCTTCTTCGCTAAATTCATTTAACTCTGTTTGAACTATTTGATTTAATATTTTTTTAGACCCTAATTTATTAATTTGTGCAATTGAAATAGATGTCGATTGCTGATGTTTTTGTTTTAAAGCACCTACAGTTATTTCTCTATAAAATACGGTTAATGGATTTGGTGCCTTATGGAGAGTATTATCTATTGACATTAAAATTTCATTCAATAGTTCTAATTTGAATAACGTATCTCCAGGAACAATCATAAATAGGGCATTTTTTGTAAAAACGGATTCAGCTTCTGTTATTTTAAGTAATGAAAATAAAGGCCCTAGCTTATATCGTTCTGAATAAAGAGTTTCTAAATTCTTGTTTGAATACACATTGTTTTTTTTAAGACTATTTATAAATTTCTCTATTTTTTTTCTTAAATGACCCGTAACGATTACCGCTCGTTCAATACCTTGCTCAAATATATCACGTAGGATTAATTCAAGGATAGGTCGATTATCTTCACTTTTAACTCTTATCAGAGGTTTAGGGATGACTTCAGGATATTCTTTTATTCGAGTGCCCTCTCCAGCACATAATATAATTACCTTTATTATTTCTACAACATCATTCCTTGGTCGTGACAATTGTATTACCATCCATATCAATAACGATAGTATGCTCTTGCTGAGCTACAGGCTCCCCTGTTCTTTCAATTAAAATTCTATATTGATCAAGGATTTTTTTTCTCAAAAAAGTATCAATAATCCTCTTAATCTTATCCTTAGGTAGCACATTTTTATTTTCTAATAAACGTGGTGAAAATGGAAGGTTTAATGTTGCTTTTTCAATCTTGTTCATGTATCCCATTTCATCATAAGGCATATTTTTCTTAACACGCTTTAGAAATCGAAAAATATATGATTGTTTTCCATTTACAACCTTTCCTATGCCTGAAGTAGTAAATGGTTCACAAGCATATGCATCTCCCGGTGCTAAGACAGTATCGTGAGCACGTTCCCTATAATTAGGGATAAATGGTCCAGCATGTAGATTAAATTGTTTTAATTCATGCCCCCCTAGGTTTGTTACTGGCCTTAATCCACGAGCAAGGATTTTATCCGCAATAGCTTCGCCGAGCTCATAAAGTTTAACTCCAGGTTTAAAATTCTCGATTGCGGCTTCAAGTCCCTCTTCAGCAGCATCAATATAATTTTGAAGTTTAGGATCTTCATCAAGATTAATTGTAATAGCAGAATCCGCAATAAATCCATTACAATGAGAGCCTAAATCTATTTTTAATAAACCTTTTTCAGGAACAACGGTTGTATCATCAATTGGAGGGCTATAATGGGCAGCTATTTCATTTAATGACATGTTAATAGGAAAAGCTAATTCACAACCATTATTATAAATCTCGTTCTCACATTTATTTGCGATTTCTAAAAAAGAAACTCCTGGTTTTATTATCCTACTGGCCAGTTTTTTAGCAGCTATAACAGCTTTGCCAGCTTTAATATATTCTTGTATGTAATCTACGCTCATAATTAATATATTTTATAAAATAGTTTATTTATATAATCCATAAACCCTAAAATCAATATTTTTTTTTTATTCTGCATAAAATATATTATACATAATTTTTATCATTTGTTTATGATATAATGTTCTAATTTATTGATTAAAAATTATATGGTTTTATTGTTTAAAATCTTTTAAAATTCATTAAAAATCCTCTAATTCATTAAAAGGAATTTTTAATTTCTAAAATCATCCAGAACAGTTAGAGATTGAGGCTCATTAATTTTTCAATAATATAAAACTTTTTAAAATACTATAAATATAAATAAGTGGTTAGAAATATATATTTAACAATTATTTCTTAAAGATGATATATGTCAAGAGAAGAAAAGAAAATTAATGAATCTGATTATGAACTAAAACTAGATTATAAAATCGAAAATGTAGTTGCCACAGTTATTATGGAAATTACCGAAAGGATAGATCTTATCAAAATCGCCGGCAAATATAAGGAGGTAGAGTATAATCCTGAAAGATTTCCTGGTCTCATTATGAGAATTAATGACCCCAAAGCAACATTTCTTATCTTTTCAACGGGAAAAATGGTTATCACAGGACTTAGAAGAGCTGATGAGGCTAGTCCAGGAGTAATAAAAGTTGTTAAATATCTTAAAAAAGCAGGAATTAATATATCTAACCAAGAAATCACAATTCAGAATATTGTCGCAAGTGGAGATTTACACACATTTATTGATTTGAATATGGCTGCGATTATAATGGAAAACGCCATGTATGAACCGGAAGTTTTTCCAGGTTTAATTTACCGCATGCAAGATCCGAAAACTGTATTCTTGATCTTTTCAACTGGAAAAGTTGTCTGTACAGGAGCAAAAAACAGGAAAATCGTAAAAGAAGCCTTTTTAAAATTAAATCGTCAAGTAAGAGAACTGGGCATTGTTAAAAAAAATGAAGACGAATTAGAATATCAAGATGTGACATTTATTTAGATTTTATTAATCCGCTTATTAAAATAATTTTTTCATTATTTAATTCACATAACTAAATCAAGATGTCAAATACTTGAGATTATTAAAGTATTATTTTTAATTAATCTATGGTGTAAGGCGGTCAGGAGTGCGCGGATACATGACAGATTCTCTAATATCTTCTAAACCACATAAGAAAGTGACCCATCTTGCAATACCTAAGCCGACACCAGCATGAGGCGGCATTCCAAAATTAAAAGTCTGTAAATGAGATTCAAACGCTTTTGAATTTAAATCTTTTGCCTCAAGAGCCGCAGTCAATTGCGCTTTATCATGTACTCGCGTCCCTCCAGAAGTTAATTCTAGCCATCCCATTTGTAAGTCAAAAGATTCACTATATTTTGGATCTTTTGAAGGCATTATGTAAAATGGTTTTATTGCCATTGGCCAGTGTGTTATGTAATAATACCCTGTTAGCTCTTCACCTAACGCACGATATGCTTCCGTGGAGATATCTTCACCCCATTCTATACTAATTCCATATTTACTTTGAATAATATCAATAATCTCATCATATGTATATCGAGGGAATGGAATTTCAGGAATAACTGTTTTTTGATCCATTTTCAGAAATTTTAACGCATCCATATGGTTTTCTCGAATGTCTTCAATAACATCATAGATTAATTCTTCTAAAATTTGAAGTACATCATTCATATCTGCAAATGCCATTTCAATATCCAAGACAAATATTTCGCATAAATGCCTTTTTGTATGACTTTTTTCAGCCCTGAAACAATGACTAATTTCAAAAACTCTCTCATATACCCCACTAAGTTGCTCTTTATATAATTGAGCGGATTGTGTTAAGAATGCTTCTCTATCAAAATACATTATCGGAAACAGTTCCGTACCTCCTTCTGTTGCAGAACCTATGATTTTTGGAGTTGTCATTTCAGTAAAATCCTTAGAAAATAAGTATTTTCTAATAGACTTTAAGACTTGTCCCCTAATCTTAAATATTGCTTGATTTCTCAGTGATCTTAAATCTAATGCGCGATTATTCAATCTCAGGTCTAATTCAGAAATTGTTTCTCCCGTCATATCAACAGGTAATTTTTCAGGAGTTTTATTTAATATTTTAATTTCTGAAGGAATTATTTCTACACCTCCAGGGGCTTTCTTAAAAGTTTTAACTTTACCTTTAACCATTATACAATATTGATAACCTACTTTAGCTTTTTCAAAAATATCATCAGAGACAATCCCTTTTTTCATTGTAATTTGCCTCTCCCCATACTTATCTTGAAGATTTATAAATTTTAATCCACCCAAATCTCTATAGTTCCTTACCCATCCACCAAGAATTACTTCTTGATCAGCAATATCGGGAGAAACATCTTTAGTATAATGAGTTTTTCTCCATTCTCCTAATTCATCCAGCATTTTATCGAAACATCTTAAAATATTTTACTTGAATTATATCTGAAAAAGAACAGTAAAATAAAATTTTTTGCCTTCTTATAAAATAATAATGGTCAATTTAAATTGGAAAGGAAAAAAAAAAAAAAATAGATATCAAGGATTTAGAACATCAAAATTACAATACATTCCAAGTTAAAGAATCTCTTTTTTCCCCAATAAATAGCAAAATTGACAATGTTTCTGAGATAAATCATAAAAGTGTTAAGAAAACATTTGAGAAAATTAAATCAAATAATAATAATAAAAATATCTTGTATTGGGGAGATAATGAATCTGTAATGGTTTCATTATTAAAAGATTTTAGTAATAAAATAAATTTAATATACTTTGATCCTCCTTTTGCAACTGGCGGTACTTTTAATTTTAAAATATATATTGGAGGGCAAGATAATTCTAATAAGCCAAAAAGATGGATAAATAAAAAAGCTTATAGTGATGCTTGGAAAGGAGGTATTATAGATTATCTCAATTTTATGCATGAACGATTATTTATTATGAGAGAACTCCTTTCAGAAGAGGGAAGCATATACGTACATTTGGATTGGCATATTGGACATTATGTTAAAATATTAATGGATGAGATATTTGGAGTCGAAAATTTTAGAAATGAAATCATATGGGCATATCCCGCAGCTTCTGTTCAAACCAGGAGATTTTTCATGCGTTCTTTTGATGTAATACTTTTTTATACAAAATCGGATAAATACGTTTTTAATGATAATCCAAACATATACATGGAATATTCTGATAGAGTCAAGAAAGCCCTAAAAAAAGACGAGAAAGGGACTTATTATCATAGAGGTGGAAGTCATGATGGTAAAAAACTTTCTCAAAAAGTATATATTAAGAATGAGGGAACATTTCCCAGGGATGTTTGGAATGATATTCCTTATGTGAGGGCAAACACGATAGAATATCAAGGATTTTCGACCCAAAAACCAGAACGTTTATTGAAACGAATCATTTTAGCATCTACTAATGAAAATGATATTGTAGTTGATTTTTTTTGTGGTTCAGGCACGACACTTGCCGTCGCCGAAAAGCTTAATCGTCGTTGGATTGGTTGCGATTTAACCAGGCATGCCATTCATATAACAAGAAAAAGACTGTTAGATATCAAAAATGGTAATGACATCTTAAAATGGAAGAAAATATATGATAAAAATATCCGCCCATTTAAAATAATGAGCGTCAAGGAGGACATTGAGGAGGATTTTATATCCATAGAATTTTTATTAGAGGAACATGGAAATTACCAAGAATTAAAGAAATTAGGAAAACCCAGCTTTCAATTAAACATTCGGAAGGAAAAGAAAAAAGTATTTATCGAATTAACTAATTACGAGATTCCATATCTTGATTCCATATCTAAGGAAGTCGTTGAAAAAATTAATACTTGGTCAGATTGGATTGACTATTTCTCAGTTGATTTTAATAAGAAAAGCACGATTTTTAATACTCAATGGGTTTCCTATAGGACTCCAAAAAATAGAAACATCGATCTTTCTGCAGGTCCATATTTATACGAAGAAGCAGGAACGTATAATATTGCTGTCAAAGTTGTTAATATATTAGGAACTGAAAGTGTCCAAGTTAATGAAATTAATATTGAATAAAAGTCATTTTTTTAATTAACAATCCATTTTCGTCAATCTACTAAACGTTGATAGACTATTTACTCCATTTAAAACAATGATTTCGTCTAATTAGTTAAATAAATCCATCAGGAATCCATAAGGACTCCGAATGAATTTTTAAAATGGTTGTAAAATTTCAAGATTTATTGTATTTTGGTGATACATTTGAAGACCGAATACCAAGATATTTAGAATATTCACATATTTTTGCTAGACAATTAATGGGCATATCCCATAGTTTAAAGACAATACCTCCCAATTTCCTTATTTTTTGAGACCAAGAACTTATATAATTTTGTGGATTGATATATATAATGGGAACTCCATTCTCCTTAGAAGCTTTAACCCCTGGTTTAATCATAATCTTATGAAGAATATCCCTCGCTGCCAACATATCTTTACGTGCTTCTACATAGGGCGAAATACTCTCTTCTTGCATGTATCTATTCACGAACTCTAAGAAACCAATTGCTCCATAAATGACGATCACATCTACCTCACCAGATATCATCAACATTTTAGGAATATCTACATAAAAATTATAAATATTGGTATCAAATGTCATATCAATCGGATTGTTGACGCTTCCAGTAGGAGCAACCTTATTTCTTAATTTTTCCTTTAGTTCTTTTGAAAACTCTGGTACGATTAATCCTTGATTTTCAGCGTTTTTTGCGATCATGGCTCCAGGTCCACCTGAATTCGTGATTATTCCTATCCGATTTCCTTTAGGATAATTCCCTTTTAATCTCTGAAGCATTGAAATTATGTTTAAAAATTCATTAATATATATTGTTTGTATGATTCCTGTTTCTCTTGACACGGCATCAAATATCCTGGTATTTCCTGATAATGATCCTGTATGGCTTTTTATTGCTCTATTTGATGCTGTACTACCTCCCGCATAAATTGCGACAATTGGTTTTTTAGGAGTGATCTTCTTTGCTAATTCAATGAACTCCTTACCTCGTTTTATCTCTTCAATATATAATCCAATAATTTCTGTTTCCTCATCATCTTTAAAATATTCCAAGAAGTCCACAATATCAATATTTGCCTCGTTTCCTATTGAAATGCTTTTACCGAGTTTTAAATCTATATAATCCGGATCTAAGAAAATATGACTTGTCATCGTACCACTTTGCGAGGCTATTGAAAATTTACCCCTTTCTTTTTGCTTTTTAAATAGCATCATGTTATAAACCTCGCCATTCTCATTTTCTGGATAACACCAGGCATTATAGAATCCAAAACAATTTGGACCTATAAACCTGATTCCATATTTATTTGCAATCTCCGTGATTTCCTCAGTTAGATTATTTGCCTGGGCTCCAATCGCTTCTCTAAAACCTCCAGAGATCAGAACTATTCTTTTAACTCCTTTTTCCCCGCATTCCTTGAAAACTTGAGGAACAATATGAGAGGGTAATACAATAATAACAAGATCAGGAATTTCTGGAACTTCTGCAATGGTTTTATATGCCCTATGCCCCAAAACAAGATCTAACTTCAAATGGATAGGATATATCTCTCCTTTAAATCCCGAACAAATGATATTTATCAACTGCATCGTTCCCATCGTGGTTCCATACGTATTATTTGCCCCATATACGGCTATACTTTTAGGATTGAGAATTTCATGTAGAAAATGCTTGCTCATAATAATACCTTTAACTTTATAATTATTATATTCATTTTATCAACTCGCGTATCAAAGAAGTTGCATAAGAACCTCTTTGAAGAGAAAATTCAATTTTTAATTTCATTTTTCCTGAGAAAATATCATCCTCTTTGAGTTCAATAACCTTTAAACCTATAGGTTTTTCAAATAAAGACCTAATTGTTCCCTTATATTCTGATTCAAATAATATAATCCTTTTAAAAATTTCAGAATCAAAAGGTTCTTGTTTAATAATCTTTTCAAAAAAAGTTTTCATTAGAGGAA
>JAEOTJ010000153.1 GCA_016839905.1 Promethearchaeota archaeon
CATAAAAAATAATAAAGCACCCGTAGTTACTTATGAAAGATTAATATCTCTAATCTCGGAAAAAGGCGGGACCTTGCTTACATCAAAGGGAGACTTTCAAGAATATTCTAAGTTTATTGGTCCTTCATTAGTTTCAGTTAAAATCAAATGCAACAAGTGCAGCTATGAATGGAGCACAACATGGGATCGTATAAAAAATAGAAATAGCTGGTGCCCTAAGTGTTCAAAAGTTGCCCCTTTAAGTTATAATGATATAAAAGAATTTGTTGAGGAAATGGGCGGAAAATTAATAACTTCAGAGGAGAAATTTTACGAGAATATGGAGATTAATAATACAAGACCTTCCATCACTAAAATAAAAGTAAGAGATCAGAAGAATCATGAATGGAATACAACAAAAGACAGATTAAGAATGTCGTGGTGTCCTGTTTGTGCAAAGGGAAAATATGAGGCAATTACTAGATGGTATGTTGAAAAGATCTTGAGTCATTTTTTAAAAAAACAAATAAAAATGCCTAATATGATGATACATAATATTATAGAAAAACCCTCAAGTATTCATCCGCGATTCCAAAATATTGAATATAATAAAATTCATTTTGATGGATATATAAAGTTAGAATATAAGGGCAAAATATATAAAATTGCTTTCGAGCATAACGGTTATCAACATTATCATTATTCAGAATACTATCATGAAGATTATTCTGACTATTTAAGACAGAAATTAATAGATGATTTTAAAATATCATTAGCAGAGCAATCAGGTATCCACTTAGTAGAATTTCCGTATTATGTCAGTAGATATATGGTAGATCCCGAAAAGATTCAAAACTATCTTGTAAAGGAGCTTGAAGCCATTTTTAAGGATAAATTTTCTAATTTGCCCAAATTCAACCACAAGATAGAAGGTTTTTATAAAGCCCTCTAAACCTTTTTATTTTATGTATAATTAATATTTTTTAATTTTATATAATTTTTAACTATACAATTTTTAAAAAAGTGAAAGCTGATACATTTTTAGCATCGATAGAAATAATGCGCCCTATTAATTGTATTATTGGGAGCTTGACTATTGTCATCGGACTTCTTAATACAAGATTATATGTTAGCAATGAGGTTCTTTTTATTAATATATTATTAGGATGTCTCACATACTTTTTTCTTGCGGGATCGAGTATGATTATCAATGATATATACGGTATCAATGAGGATACTTTAAATCGCCCTACTCGGGTTTTGGTTAGCCAAAGGCTTACCTTAAAGCAAGCTAAATATTTGTTCGTTGGGACATTCGGTATAGCTATTTTGATAGCAATTTTTAATAGCCTCCTTTTTAATCTTGGAATTCTAAATGTTATCTTTATAATTATATTTGGCTTTGTAGGGTGGTTTTATTCAGCATGGGCTAAAGATAAAGGTTTTCTTGGAAACCTTGTAGTTGGGTTTTCTTTTTCTTTCGGATTGATATATGGAGCGCTTTTAAACAGTCGCGATATTCCTATATTTATTTATTTCTTTTTTATGACATCATTTTCTCTCTTAGTAGCAAGAGAAATTATTAAAGGATGTGAAGATATTGAAGGTGATAAAAGTGAAAACATTAAGACTTTAGCTATTGTTTTAGGACTGAAAAAAGCCTTACTAATTTCTATTATTTTTCAGATAATTGCTATAGTATTTTTCATTTTACCGATTTTTGTAGGTATCATCAATCCTCTTTTATTTTTTATATTCATGATCATAGGATTACTTGTAGTTTCTTACGCTTTAGTAAATTCTTTAAAATTTAAACTTGAAAAGGAAGATTTTTCAAGGATTAGTCTTACATTAAAAATAAGTTCTCTTTTAGGTTTAGTAGCATTCATTTTTGCTAGCATTTAATTTCTATAGCATCTTTAAACTCCATTTTTTTTACCTACAGTTAGGAAAATTTTTAAATCTTATTAAAATTCTTTTTTTTTGATTTACCAACTTCTTTAATTTCATCAATAATAATTTTAAGGGAGGCTCCTTTATCTTTAAAGATGTTTTTTTCAATGAATGTCCCCATTACGATGATATCCGCTCCAGATTCAATAAATTTTCTTGCGTCTTCTTTATTTTGAACTCCTCCTCCTGCGATTAAGGGGATTTTTAAAAATTTTGAACATAAGGAAATGATTTCGGGAGGGATTCTTTGGGCACCGGAGCCTGCTTCCAAATAAATCAATTTGAACCCAAACATTTCTGCTGCTAGTGAATATGCTGCTGTTAATTCAGGTTTTTTCCTAGGAAGTAATTTTGCATTTCCAATCCAACCCGCGGTAGCACCAGGTTCTATTATTAAATAAGCCATTGAGATGTATTCTAGGTTTGCAGTCTTTATCATGTAGCTTGCTAAAGCTTGCTGACCTATTATGAAATGAGGATCTGAAGAGTTTAGGAGAGACATAAATAAGATAGCATCCGCTTTATCAGAAACGTTCGCAATACTTCCAGGAAAGATAATAACGGGAATTTCTATTTTATTTTTAATGGATTCTATTGTTTTATCAACATATCCTTGGTCATATGCCGTACTACCTCCCACTAAAATCGCATCTGTTCCAGCTTCCTCTGCCATTTTTGCCATTCTTGCAGCTTTATTAGTACTTTGTCGTATAGGATCAGGATCAATTAAAGTGAAGTGCAGTGCTCCTTCCTTGTTAATTTTATCAATGATATAATTATATGTGTCTTTTTTGAGGGTATCATTTAACATTATTATCACTAATTTTATCCATATGTTGATTTTTTTATAATATTATATAATTCAATAGTTTTTTCTTTCCATGGTTCAAAATTTTCAACACTTTGTGGAAAATTTTTATAATGTTTTGAAATATTATTCATTTTTACTCTAAGAAAATTTAAATCCAATAAGAGTTTTGGATTGGAGATTCCTTTTATTAATTTAGAAAACGCACTAGATAAAGTTAATTTAACATTTCCAGTAGAAGCTAGTTCTAAAATCTCTTCACTGGATAATAAATCTCGTTGTAGTCCAAAATTTAATGATTTATTAGAAAGCTTTTGAAGGGCAATTCTTAAAAGATCAAGTGCGGCAAATTCTGCTCCAAAAGTACTCATTATTTTATAATTATAATTCCATAATTTATTTATTGAATAATCATTGTTTTCTATTGCCTCTTTTGCCATATTAGCGGCATGATAACCAGCTCTCATTGAAGGATCAATCCCCCCTCCATGAAGAGGATTCACTTGAAATCCCGCGTCTCCTACTAGCATAAAACCATTTTCCGCACAAGACCATGAAGGTCTTCTTACAGGACAAACTCCTCCACCGCTTGAGAGGATTTCTACTTTTGGAGTTTTGACGAATCTTTTAAAGACTTTTTCTTTATAAAAATCTTTTACTTTACCCCGATATTCCATAAAAACACCTAATCCGATATTTACTGAATATCTATTTTTAGGAAAGTACCAAATATACCCTCCAGGAGCATTTTCTTGATCAAGTATTATTGTAATGTATTCTAAATCATCTACTTCTTGATCTTTTGTTGGAAAGCTAACGATTTCTCTAAAACATAAAATTGCATCTTCTTTTGAATAATTTTTTTCAATAAGAGGGCTCCTAGTCTTTTTCCTTAGGGGGGAATTTAATCCACTCGCATCTATCAATATTTTAGATTTAAGATCAATTTTTACCCCACTTTTTAGCTTTATTTTTACTCCAGAAACAGTATTATCCTTATAGAGCAGATCAATTGCTAGAGCCTCATCTAAAAACTGTTTAACTCCAGCATCAAGAGCTTCATCTAATAATCTTTGTCCAAATTCTAACCGATTAACAACGTATCCAGCTTGTTTAGGATCAATTAGGTCTAAACATTTTTCCATGTTAGGAGAATATAGTTTTGCTCCTTTAATTCGACACGACAATTCATCCCCTTTAGGATGATTAATTTTTAACATATCAAATATATCAGAGCCGACACCATCACCACATATTTTATCTCCAATTTTTTTATATACTTTCCTATCGATGAGACATACATCTAAGCCATTCTGAGCACAGAAGCGGGCGGCAGTAGTACCTCCTGTTCCTGCTCCAACAACAACAACATCAAAATTTTTAATTAGATTTTCCATATTTTTAAATTTACATTATTAATTATCAATTATATTAAAGTTAAAATGAAGAATATTAATGTAGTACCAATTGGAACTGTCAGATCGTCCCAAGTACTTGGAGAGATTAATTCAATTAATGTACCTAATGCGCTAATAATTAAAGAATAAATAATAACCTGTTCTATAGTTAATGGAATTTGAGTTGTAGTAATTATTAAACCAAATAAAGATAAAATTACTAAGCATAAAATAAATGC
>JAEOTJ010000059.1 GCA_016839905.1 Promethearchaeota archaeon
CTATCAAATTAGTAACGGTTTCCATGTAACATTGAGATATCACATTGATTTATTTTAAGGTGTGATATGTAGAAGATATGAGAAAAGTAAGACTTTATTGCTATTCTAGTATAACATTATAATATTGAATCTTATTCTTTTCTAACTTTAATGTTGTTAATTCTTTAAAAATATGCAATATATTATAATTTGATTTTGAAGAGGTTTTAATATAAATTGTATCATTATATTTCTCCATAAATTCCTTAATTAATTTTTCATCAATTTCGATTTCTACATTGTTTTCTTAAATTAAATTTTTTTTTTAAAAGTTTTTCTATATGCCCAATCATGAAAAGAAATCGAACTTATTACAGATTCTATCATAGGGATTTTTGGATGCCATAAACCCATTAAAATAAACTTCATTCTTTTTCTATCTCTTTTAAAGAACGCATAAAGTGTTAAGAGTATACGATCTAATCTAAAAAGATAATACCATTTTTTCTCAACAAATACATTATTATGCCATAAAAAATTCAACCTTTTATACATATTTTCATAAGAATATAGTTCTCTTAGGAGCCATATATATTTTTTTTCCAAGGCTTCTTTAGTCATATTTTTTGGTTTAAATGTTACAAAATCACCCGAATGATATTTCCAATCATTTTTCTTTAATACTCTTCCTTCTTTTTCCATTCTTTCAGCTAATCTTGTCCCAGGAAAAGGTGTAAGGATATTTATTATTGGGGCAGGTATCCTAGTTTCAGCAACAAATCTCGCTGTATCTTCAAAGATGCTTTCATTTTCAGCATCACTACCTATAATAAATGAACCAAATACACTAATTCCATGAGAATAAATCTTGTTTATTATCCTTTTATATTGGGCAACCTTATTAATATGACTCTTATGCATTTCATCAAGGGAATTCTGAGAGACTGATTCAATACCAATAAAAACCCATCCACAACCAGCTTTTTCCATTAAATCTAACAACTCGTCGTCATTTAACTTGTTGAATGAAGCTTGACATATCCAATTTTTAACCTTCAATGGTATTAACGCCTTTAATAACTTCCTTGCGTGTTTTTTATCTGCTAGAATATTATCATCTAGAATACCAATTCGCTTTCTGGGATCTAATTTTCTAAGATATTTAATTTCCTTTACAATATCTTCAACTTTTCTAGTCCGATATTTCATTCCATTAAAGTTCGTTACAGAGCAAAATTCACAATTATAAGGACAACCTCTGCCAGTTTGAACATTAAAATACATATATTGCTTTATTTTTAACAAATCCCATCTTGGAATGGGAGATTTAGTCATATCACAAAATCCTGGTGACTGATAAATTTTTTGCAGGTTTCCTTTTTCAGCATCTCTTATAATTTGTTCCATCATTTCTTCTGCTTCACCAATTAAAACTGAATCACAATGTTCAAGTACTTCGTCTGGAACCATTGAAGCGTGAATCCCCCCCATTATTACAGGAACACCTCGCTTTCTGAATTCATCAGCAATCTCATAACCATGAGCAGCATATAAAGTCATTCCTAAAATTCCTACTAAATCTACTTTTTCATCATAGTCAATTGGCTCAACGGTCTCGTCAGTTAGAATTACTTCTACATCGGAGGGAACTAATGCTCCTAATGTTGGTAATGCTATCCAAGGCGCTGGAGACTTTATTCGTAAAAGTTCTATTATCGTTTTATTATCCCATACAAGATCTCCGGTATCCGGATGCTTACAAGGGCTTATAAATTTTACTTTCATTTCTTTTTAACACCTAAAAGACAATCAATGATTGAATCATTCTATTTGAACTTAATTATATTTGAACTTCATTCTATTTGAACCTTTGAACTTCATTCTATTTGAACCTTTGAACTTCATTCTATTTGAACCTTTGAACTTCATTCTATTTGAACCTTCTCCCACATTATTTTGAATTATCGAAAATGGAGGATAGGGATTTAAACAACGATTTCTGATCATTTTAAGTCAATTAAAGTTATATTTTCAAAATTCGAGTTTATCTCCTCAATTATAGCATCACTTAATTCAGGAGTAATCTCAACAGCTAATGGTTTTGAGAGCTTTCCTGCAAGGTTGCGTCGTATTATTAATCGAATAGAAGCGCCTAATTTTTCTATAATTTTTACTTTCTTTAAAGGGTCGAAGTGATTCCAAATAATACCCAATTGCCCGAGAAAGTCCAATCCTAACTGAGTTATTCTTAAAGAAAAATGTGCACCCCATTTATCTCTTTTTTTGAAGTATGATTTTTCAATATAGCCAATGCGTTCTAAATAGGAAAGTATTTTATAAAGTTCCTTTTGATTTTGAGAAGGCGGGTCTGAAGGAGTAATATTAAAAAAATCTCGGATGTTTGGAACAACACAATCAAGATTTTCTTTAATAAAAATTAGAATCTTGATAATTCTGGATAATCTCTCTATTTTCATCTTTTTACCATTGAAAATATCTTTAAAAACAATATTTTAATAAAATCATTATCAATAATTGATAGATCTTTCTGATATATAAATATTTCCAGACTTCCCTTTTTATTGGAAGTGATATGAACAATCATTAACCTCATAACGAATAACGATTGGAATCTTGCCGAGTATTTCGGTTTAATATTTATCGTGGATATTTGGTCTGATCTAAATGAAAGGGCATTGAATATTGCACTAAAAAATTAAAAACTAAATATGATCAATATCTAACATTCGATTTTCAATTGATTTTAATAAGTAATGATCCATTATTCATTCGAATAGATTGAAAAAAAAGTGTCATGAAAATTTTGATGGATTTTCTCTGGTATTTTTTTTGTCGATTGGATCGAGGGGATCTAATTGTTCCGATTATTAAGGATCAAACCACATATTTAAATATAAGTAAAACTAATTTTATATTAAATACTTCAGATCTAAAATAAACATTAAAGTCTGAAAAATTTTTCCTAAATGGGAAATTAATAAAAAAAATTAAAGATTAGTGGAGGAATGAATAATATGGCAGCTTTCGCTTGGAGCCCTTTACGTGCTCTTATGAAAAAGGCAGGTGCTGAGATAGTAAGTCGTGCTGCAGTAGATAAATTAATGGATTGGCTAGAAGAATATGCCAAAGAATTAACCATTTGTGCTTTAGATATTGCAAAACACTCAGGCCGCAAGAAAGTAACACAAGCCGATATGAAAATCGCTATTGGTTTAATTTAAGCGGTTTTCAGCCGGATTGCTTAAGTAATTTTAATATTTTTATCTTTTTTTTTATTTTTTAATTAAACTTGATTCTAAAGTATCTTTCCTCATTTCTATTAATTCTTTTCTAACTGCCTTAAATCCTTTTTTGAACTACCAGCACCTAAACTAAAGGAGCTGGATTCTTGCTTCTACGACTACAGCACCCCCTTAAGGGGCGTCTTACACAATCTCCACAAGCGTGAATTCCCGTAGTCCCTACGGTATGGATGAATTTGGTTATCATTCATCTAAA
>JAEOTJ010000154.1 GCA_016839905.1 Promethearchaeota archaeon
ATCTCTTTATTTTTTTTATGATAAAGACCGATATAATTGAAATAAAACCTAGTAGAAAGAAAAAATTATATCCTGGAATTGCGTCTCCTGAACCAATACCAATTATTTCATAATTTTCAATGGGGTAAAACAATGGAAATCCATCTAATACTAGTCCCTCAATGTCATCGGAAGTTATAGGTATATCTCCAATTCCATCATTATTATCATCAGTTCCTCTCCAATCAGCAATATAATTACTCCAATAATTACCGATATATTGTTTATATGTTCTTCCATCATACTTATATATCATTTTTTGCTCCGAATAAAACCTAAGTGTCATGTCTTGGAAAAAAAGGTTTATCATAGAACCTTTAAGGCTGTTAAAGTAAGCTAAGCTATTATTACAATATAATAGTTTTACTGCATATCTACTTTGAATATCATTGCCTATCATAACAGTATTATGACTATATTCACAATACAATCCATAATTATTATCACTAAATGTATTGTTTATGAGTTTTCCATTACTTGCATTTAATAATTTGATACCTGCGTCAAGATCAACAAGATCCAATCCTCCTGAATTAAATATTGTACAGTTTAGAATTATAAAATGGACATCAGAGTTTTGAATCAAGATACAACTTCCCACTCCACTTCCATTAATTACTAGATTTTCTATAACATAAGGATCGGTGGAATTTCCTGATCCTGTGCAATTTCCTGCATTTTTGAAATTAATCCATGCAGAATTTCCATCTAGATAGATTTTTTCCGAAATTTCTGAAAGTTCCAAGTTTTTATCAACTTCAAGATTTTCTGTATTTGAATTAAGATTGTTTGAATTTAAAATCGATATACCAAGAACTATAAAAAGCAGCGTTAAAAGAATTATTTTTATTTTGTTTTTAGATTTCATAGTATTTTCACTTAGAAAATATTTTAATTTTAGGTATTCCTAAAACACTATTTATAGTTTTTTATCCAAAAAAATAGAGTTCCAATTATTATAACAGAACTAAATAAAGGTAAAATTAGTTAGAAATATTATTAATAAAAAATTCTCTCTGTAATTACTTTTCCACTATTAGAAAACTCGATTCCTTCTAGTTCTAATAATTTCCTTTTCATAGCAATGCCTCCTTGATATCCTCCGAGTTCACCATTGGATTTTATTGCTCTGTGACAAGGAATAATTATAGGGAATGGATTTCTAGCTAAAGAATTACCAACCACTCTTGCTCCATTGTGTAAACCTATATGATTGGCAATTCGCTTATAGGTACTTACCCAACCTCTTGGAATCCTAAATTCTGCCTTAAGGACGTTTTCTTGAATATTTGTACATAAATTAAAATCAAGTAAATCCAAATCAAATTGTAAATCTTCACCTTCTAAAAATCTTTGGATTTTGCCACCAAGAGAAGTAATAAATGAAGATGATCCTAGATTAACTGCTTTGAAAGATTTCAATACTTGTTTTTTTGACTTTTGTTCAGGTTCACTAAGAAATATACGTTGAATCTTTAAATCTGGTTCTTTACCTTTCCATATGATGGTAAAAGTATCAAAGGGACAATTAAACGTATGATATTTCATGCTATTTTACTATAATCATTAAAATTTAAAATTTCACTAAAAAATGGATTCGCAAGATAAAAAAAAGATGATAAAAGATTATATCGTTCTCATAAAAACTTAATGTCTTAAAATTTCAATCAAATTGTGAAATTTTTCTAAATAAAAATAAAATAAAAAATAAAATTAAATTATTCAAATTTGCCAGTATACTCTGCAAAATTTTCAGGTGGCCATGCTTTAGGAGTATTTCCAGTTTTAGTAAATTGGTGATCACAACCTAAAGCTCCATTTGCTAGAGATTTGGTACGTGTTAGACCATATCCAAGAACATTTGCTTGAGCAAAATCAATAAGACATCCAAATGGAGAATATTTTTCTGCTCCTAATTTTGTATATATCTTATGAATTGCACATTCAGATACATTCAAACCGTAATCGAAATCCTCATTTGTACCGTCTACATATTCCATAACCCAATTATCAGGATATTCTCTTTTTAATGTAAAATCGCAATGTGCCTTTGCAGAATTAAAATAGACATCATTAAAATAAAAATCTAATAAATTCATCCCTTTCTTTTCTGCTCGTTCCATAGCATTTTTGGTTTCTATCTCCGTAAATTTCATAATAAATTCCCCAATTTCTCGATATTTATATCCTTCTTTTTCAAGTATGAAAATCATTGCTAATAACGATACTTTATCTGTAATTATTGAGATAACAAGATTCTTTTTTCCTCCAACATCGGGAATTTTAGGTAGTATTTCTTCATACTCCTTCCTCATTTGATTGATCAGAGCTTCAGTTTTTGATTCAATGAATCTCTCCATTAAGAGATCTTTAGCAATTTTTAGAGAATATCCAAATCTTTTCATCAATTTTGATTTGTTTTTTAAATAATAATTTACCATTTAATATCACTTCTTATGAGATTTGATTTATTGATTGATTAATTCAAGAGAAAGAAATCTAATTTTTAAATTTAGTTTTAAAATACGAAATTATTAACCTAACTTCTTAAATTAATAGATTATAATTATTCTCTTCATAATACTAACGTATTTCAGAGTATTAAATTTTAAGATTTCTTTATCCTTTTGATTATAATGAGTGATATTAAAGACAAAATACCTAGTAGTATAAATGGATGATATCCCACAATTATATCTGATATTGGACATTTCATTAGAGGAAAGTTATCTTGAGATCCAGCATAACCAGAAATATTATAGGGTGTATCACCAATTCCATTACTGTCTGAATCTGAGCCTGTATAATCTGACCAATAATTCCCTTCAATTCCATTATCCCAATGATTATTGACTTCGTCCAATATATTAATATCATCAATAGCATTAATTGTATTCTTGAAGCAATTACCATATATTAAATTATTATTGCTATCAGACAAAAAAATTCCACAACCATTGTTATTTATTGTATTTTCGTAAATAATGTTATTATAGCTACCTGATACTGAGATTCCATCTTCTTCATTATCATTTACAATATTCCTAAAAATACTATTATCATTACTTCCAGCATATATATAAATACCTCTATATCCGTTTGACCTCACAGTATTATCCTTGATTGTATTGTGTCCGCTGTGCGCTAAAAAAATCCCATCACCGAAATTATTATTAGCTAAGTTTCCAGATATGATGATATTGTTGCAATAATCTATTGCAATTCCTCGGGCGTTATTATTTACAATGTTTCTTGAAATAGTTACTTTCTCACATAGATATAATAAAATAGCTACCCCACAATTAGTAATCTCTTGCTTTAAAATTACTGAATTAGTACAATTCACTAAGATGACTTGTCCAGCATTCAATATGTCATTTTGACCTAAATTTTCTTTGTTGGCATAATAATAAAGGGTTTTCCCATTCACTAAATTTGTAATATCTATACTATGGTAATAATGGTTATAGTTAGAAGCTTGGATAGTAATACCTCCCTTAATTATTTCATTGTCGGAAAACTCATTATTATAACTGTATGCTAAATATATCCCCGTATAATCAGTATTAATTAGTGTGTTACCAGATATATTGTTTTGACGACTATATGATAAATCAATTCCTGCCCAGTAATTATTATTAGCCACATTCCGACAAATTAAGTTAAATTCACTATGCGAGATGTATATACCTACATAATCATTATTCGATGCTTCATTTAAAGAAATATTATTCTTCATACCAGAATATACATATATGCCACGACTATTAGTATTCACAGTATTTCCTAGAATTGTATTATTACTACTATATCTCAAAGCTATACCCCATTCATTAGAGAAGCAAGTATTATCTATTAATATGGAATTATTCACGTTTAATAGGAGGATTCCTGCACTTGAGTAGCTACCAGAATTATATGTTGTACAATTTTCTATCTTAAAATATTCAGTTGTATTTTCTATCAAAATGCAATTCCCCGATCCTCCTCCATCGATTATTAAATCTTTTATTATATAAGGATTAGAGTAAGTCCCCTCTCCAGAGCAAATTCCTGCAGTTTTAGTATCAGACCAATTATTGTTTATATGAATCTTACCTGAAACTTTTGAACTCTCAAGATGATCAAAATTCAAATTATGTTTTCTTCCATCATTATTCAAATTATCAATAAGATAATTGAGATCTTTCTGCATTACAATTGGTACCATGAATATGGAGATGATCATCAATATAAAAAGTAATTTTGACTTTTGTTTGGATTTCATTTTAAGATATTATTGGTATTTTGAAAAAGAAATGGGATAAATATCTATTTAAACCTGTGCAATCATAACTTAATTTGTTAGGATTTCAAAGATGTAGATCTAATTTCAAAATAATTTTCGTGAAATCATCGGTACAACCTTGAATTTATTCTTCAATTTCGTGAAACCTTGATTTCACGTTAAACCTTATATATAGTTATGATATTTAGGTTTAAAAAAAGAAATTAAACCATAAAGACAGTTTTAAAGATAAATTATTATTAATAAAT
>JAEOTJ010000155.1 GCA_016839905.1 Promethearchaeota archaeon
ATGCGAAGGAACAATATGAAAAAAATGAACAACCTCTTGAAATAAAAATATGCGTGACTGGACCATTGGAATTGTATCTTAAGCAACAATCCTTCACGGTTTATTTGGATATGGCATTGAATTACTCAAAATCTGTAAATTCATTCCTAAAAAACTTCATAATTAACACAAAATATCTGAAAACATCACTTGTTTGTATTGATGAGCCTTCTTTCGGATATGTAGATATTGTTAATGTAAATGACGATGAAATCATTGAAATTTATGATAAATCTTTAGAAGGTATTGGTGTTGATAGTCAAATTCATCTACATACCTTAAAAAGGGCAAAAGTGGCAATGCAAACTAAATATATCGACGTGGTAACTTGCGAATATGCTTCCGACAATACAAATACCATACCTAAAAAAGAACTAGATCTATATGATAAATTCATACGCGTAGGCATTACAAGGACTAATATTGATGGTATCATAGGTGAAGCTATAGATTCTGGCATGTCGTGGGAAAAAATTAAAACCATCGAGGGAACTATGAAATTAATTGACTCTAAAGAACAAATAGAGAAAAATCTATTTGACGCTTTAGAATTATATGGAGAACGAATAAAATATGTCGGACCTGATTGCGGTTTATCTGGTTGGGGACCTCCAGAAGTGGCATATGAATTACTTCATAGAACTCATGAAGTTATAGAAGAAGTAAAGAAAAGGATTTAAAATTAGTTTTAAACTAATTCAAATAATGAAATTAGAAAAGCGTCATTATTTTTCCAGAATTAATTAAACTGCAAAAATATGGCATATCATCATCAGGATTACCATTCATCTTACTTGGAATAACCACTTTTTTATTTCTTGGATGAAAATGATGTGATCTTGTAGAAATATCCCATCTATCATCATAATTATCAAATCTACATCGATCTAATTCCTCCTTGGAAAATAAAAAAGTAAAACTATATTCATCATGGTTATTGTACCTAATAAAAATTTGAGTATTATCTCTAAGAGTAATATGAATTCTTGCGAGTTTGGGTTCAAAACTAATTAATTTTACGCTGATAGATAATTTTTTCTCGAGAATTAAAAGAGCTTTTTCTAATTTCTCTAAACTTGACATTTAAACTTTTAAATGATAATAATTATAGATTATTCCATTCTCTTTTATAATTAAATAATTCTTCACGTTGATCTATTAGATGTTTTAGAGTAATTGCATCATTTTCGGCTTCTTCAATCGTACCATCTTTTGCGTCTTGTAAAAATTTCTCTGGAGACTCATAGTCCCATTTCTTTAATATTATATCCGTCTCATTAAAGAGGAATTCTAATTTTAAATCTACCAGTTCTTCTAAAAACTCTTTTTTTACAGGAATAGTGGTCATTTTTATCATCTCTTATTATTAATAAAAGAATTAAAATCAAATATTTATTTTTCAATTTATATATAGAACTATAGAAATAAAAAATTAAGCTTTTCCTTTGATTTTTTTTCACTCAAAATTTTAAAAGCCACATAACAGAAAGATTTAAGTGAAATTAAAATTATGATGTGTCATGTGAGCATTACTGGTCGTTTTTTGAAATTTCTTTAACAAATTAGGTATTTTTTTTCGACCAGAAGGCTATAAATCTAAAATTTTCACACTCTTTCGAGTGAAACGGACGAGAATTATCGGCAGGTTTAGAATTACTCATTATATATATTATTAGGAAAAACATATAAAAATGGTCTAATTAGGTTTTAAACGCAATGCCTCCTGAGGGTTAGATGCGGAACAACCGTAGTTTATCTGGTTGGGGTCCTCCAGAAGTGGTATACGAATTACTTCATAGAACTCATGAAGTTATTGAAAAAGTAAAGAAAAATAAAGGAATTTAAATAACTCATTCATTAATTTAAATGATTTGATAATTTAAACTCTTTTTACACTTTAATTGAATTTTTTTTATATAATTTAAGAAGAATACTAAAACACCAATATTATATAAATACTTATAAATAATGTTTTTTTACTTAACAATATAACTTAATTAATAAAGAGAGCTTTAAAATAATGCCTTATTGCCGAAAATGTGGTCAAGAAATATCAGATCTTCAATATAACAACTTTAACGCAAATTGTCCTGCTTGTGTTAGATTAACTCCCTTAAATAGGGGAGCAGATTTTGAAAGAAAATTCGTAATAGGTGCGGTAATCTTTACAATAATTCTTGCAATCATTTTAATACCTTTTATGCTTAATGCTTATGGCTAATTATGAAATGAATAAGGATTAAAACCTTTTCGAATAAGATCTATCATTCTAATAAATATAAGATATAGATTGAAAATAATTGATAGAATGCTTGTTTAACGTGTTAAAATTGCAAGCGAAATGGAATAGGTACCATTAAAGACAACTTTAAATATGGTCTTGACAAATGAATTGATTCTAAAGAGCAAATAGAGAAAAATCTATTAGATGCTTTAGAATTATATGGAGAACGAATAAAATATGTCGGACCTGATTGCGGTTTATCTGGATGGGGTCCTCCAGAAGTGGCATGCGAATTACTTCATAGAACTCATAAAGTTATAGAAGAAGTAAAGAAAATGGTTAAAAATTAGTTATTTTCTTACCCTATCTTTTAGATGAATTACTTTTTAGAAAAGTAATAATAGGAGTCCATATTCCCATTTATAATGGTCTTTGATAGTAATACAATTATATTATTACTATTATTAGGATTTCTGTGTGGTACTATCTCGGTGATAGCAGGTATCGGCGGTGGAGTCTTTTTTGTTACAATTTTGACCCTCCTATTTGCAATACCAATACAAATCGCAATTGACACATCAACATTTATAATATTAATAGCTTCAGCAGCGGGTTTTATTATTTATTATAAAGACCGGAGGTTTGAAATAAAACCTGTTTTAATTTTTGCAGTTTTTTCTATAATGGGGAGTTTATCTTGTATGGTTCTTTTGCTATTTATTGTAATTGATATTTACATGTTAAAATTCCTATTTGCCATTACATTACTTATTGCGGGTCTGAATCTGATTAGAAAAGCATTAAACACACGAAAGTTTTTAAAAAATAATATTGATCTCGAAGAATCCTTTTCCTTAAAAGATTATGATTATAAATCTAATTTGAATCGTATAATTCCCTTATTTTTTCTAGCGGGATTTGTTGCTTATCTATTAGGAATTGGAGGAGGAATTATAAACACTCCATCCTTGAATATAATTCTTGGATACCCAATCCACAATTCAACCGCAATGTCTACGGGAATTATTTTTTTCACAGCATTATTTAATACAATTCTTAAGACCTTTTTGGGACAAATTAATTATCTAATTGGTATCATAATTGGAGTTGGAACCGTATTTGGGTCGATTTTTGGAGCAAATATTTCAAAGAAAATGCCAAAGGTATATCTTCAGTTTTTTGTCGCTATTATCTTAATAATATTGGCAATCAGAATGTTTTTTTTTATATTTTAGATGATAGAACTCATGAAGTTATAGAAAAAGTTAAAAAAATGGTATTAATTAGTTATTTTCTTACCTTTCTTTTAGAAGAATTTATATCTGTAGACTAATGTTTAAAAATAGATAGATTTTTATAGGTATGGTGTTTTTTTTTTAGTGAAGTTATTGTTGTAAATTAAAGGTTGACGAAAAAAATTTAAAAAAGGTGGAAAAAGTGTCAGATAGTATTGATGATATTTTTGATGAAATAAAGAAGTTTATAAGAAATGATTTGGATATTGTTGATCTCGATTTTTTTATTTTACCAGAATCAGCAAGAAACCCACTACCTATCTTTAACAATAAAAATACTGAAGGATTTAAAATATCATATCATTTTGAAACAGGAATGGACAAACCAGAAATAAAAATTGAAGGAGATTATGATGAAAAGAAACTCAATAATTATATGAAACAATTTAATTCTGGAGGTATTCCAAT
>JAEOTJ010000156.1 GCA_016839905.1 Promethearchaeota archaeon
AAGGTATCCGCTCCAATCTTCTTTCTTATTTCTTCAATATAATTTTCGCCATACTTATCTTGATAATAACTTGCGAGTAATTCGCGTGATGTTGGGAAATCAATACCCATATAACACGCATTTTTAAGAGGGGGGCAACTTATCCTCACATTTACGGTTTTTGCTCCTGCATTTCTAATAAGAGAAACGATCTGTTTCATTGTAGTGCCCCTTACCATTGAATCATCCATTAAAATTATATCTTTACCTTTTATTACGCTTGCTATAGGATTTAATTTTTCCCTGACGGCATTTTTCCGTTCCATTTTACCTGGCATGATAAATGTCCTCCATACATATCGATTTTTCATTAAACCTTCTGCGTATTGTATCTTTGCTTCTTTAGCATATCCTACAGCTGCACTTCTACCAGAGTCTGGTATTGGCATAATAATGGAATTTTTTTTCACTTCTGCATCTTTTATTAATGGATCCCTTTTAGCTAAATTTTCTCCTAATTTTCCCCTTACTTGCGCTACCGAAATATTATCAATTACTGAATCTGGACGAGCAAAATATATGAATTCAAATTGGCAAAATGCCCTTCTTTTAGATGTAGAACTTAAAACTCCCTCCGATTGAACTCCATTTTGATAACTCAAATGTATAATCTCCCCAGGTTCTACATCTCTCAAGAATCTTCCTTCAACAGCATCTATTGCGCAAGATTCTGACGATATAAAATAAAAACTTCTTTCATCTGTCTTTAATTCACCAATGCATAAGGGTTTAAATCCGAGAGGATCTCTCATGGCATAAATATCTCCCTTAGGGGTTAATAAAAATAGACAATAAGAACCTTCTAGCATTCGGCTTGTTAATTTTAATGCATCTGCCCAATCTTTAGATACTTCTAAAAAAGAACCTATTAATTGGACTAAGACTTCGGTGTCAGTATTAGTTATAAAAATTCTACCCTGCTCCTCTAAATTTTTCTTAATCTTATCATAATTAGGAATTGTACCATTAAAAGCTAAGGAAAATTCAATTTCATTTGAATTATAATGAAAAGGCTGGATATAATCAAGTGTTTCAAATTTTTTGGCACCAGTGGTTGCATATCTATTATGACCGATTCCGATATTACCATTATACTCAGATAAAATCTTTTTTTCTAGAACTTGATAGACTAATCCTTTCTTTTTATATGTATAAATTCTTCCCCCCGTTTTCAAAACAGATATGCCTGTTGATTCTTGACCACGATGTTGTAGCGCAATTAATCCCTTATAAAGCATTTTAGATATAAAATAGAATGGATCATCGCATATAATACCAAAAATCCCACAGTGTTCTATAGGTTTATCTTCCTTTATCTTAATTTTCTTTTTTTTTAGATACATATTCTTAGCTAAGTATTAGACTCTTTCATTAATTATATATGATAAATTCCCTTATAATTTTTAATAAATTGACAAGTATAATCAATATATATTATATTATATTTCATCAAATTCATATTATTATTATTTAAAATTTAGAATTTTAATTAAATAAGTTTAATAAACCTTAGACAATTTGTAAAAATTTTTTTACCTCTTTTTATATATTCATTTTTAACTTGTTTATAATCTTTCTTTAATTGATTAAGATTTTCATTAACTAATTCAGGCGCTTTAAATAACCAAGAATTAAACATTCTCTCTGTTAATTCAAAATGGAACTGAAAACCATAATTAAAATCGCCAATCTTTATGATTTGATTTTTACAGAAATTACTTCTACCTAAATGTTCGATACTTTCAATTCTTTTTATAGTGTCTCCATTTAAATGAAAAACTTTAAATTCTTTAGTTAATCCTTTAAAAATTGGATCCCCTATGCCCTTAGAGGTTAATTTTATTGTATTCCAATCATTTTTTATTTTAAATCCCTTTTCTTGAACAGGAATTATATTTACTTTATCTCCATACGCTTTAACCCTCAATTATAATCCTAATCATATCCCAAAAAGGGGAATCCTATTTTTTAGACAGAGTTTTACATAATCCATTTCTCTTATAATCTTTTCAGATGTATCATTCGCACTATCAGGTCCTCCCATTATTATGATTAAATCATATTCATTAATATCGGGGAATAGAAGTTCTTTTGAAAGATCAATTATCTTATATTTTAATGAATTTTCATCTAATAATTGGGAAATTAAACCTGGTCCTTCATGAGTGATATTTTGTATTATTAAAACATTTTTTTCCTTCATTTTTGTGTCAAAATATCTTTTAATTTAGATTATTTGCCCGCAGTAATTTCCACCGAAAGGTCTTTTTGAAATTGGTTTTATAACCTTAAAGGATTTACTATTTATTATATCATATGAGACACTGAAGGTCTCGCAGAACTCTCTAAGTATCGGCTCAATCTCTAATCTTTCCTCTTCTGAAATCTGAAAAATCTTGGCTCCAATCCCCAATTTCGATGAAAGATCCTCATCTGTTCTAAGTATGATTTTCCCACGATGAATTCCCGTCCCTATTTCATTTCCACAGATTGAGTGATGATGTTCTTTTACCGAACCATCTGGAAGGAATTCTAATCCTAAACCAACGATAATGCCTCCCGCCATGTATTCTCCTAGGAAATCTCTTGCAATCCCTCCAAATATCAAAATGGGAAATTTTTTCTCATATTCTTTCATGTGTATTCCTACTCTATATCCCACATCTTCTTTAATATAGAGTTTTCCCCCTCTTGCAGATAAACCTATTACATCTCCACTATCTCCATGAATGATTATTATACCTTCATTCATTGTATTTCCTGTTTGATCTTCACAATTTCCAAATACTTTAATTTTTGGTCCATCCATGAAGATTCCTAAATCGTTCCCCGGAATACCATTAATGTTTATCTCGATCTCTCCTTGTAATGATGCAGCTATGAACCTTTGACCGCAAACATTATTAAGAACAATCTTCTTATTCCCTGCATTAATGGATTGATGGATAAGCTCATTTAATTCTTTATAATCTAAAGGTACTCCCTCAGGAGCAGCTTCAATTTCAAAAAATCCGCTTAATTCCTCTTTTTTAATTGAATTTTTATTTTTTATCATTATTTTCACTCTCCCGCATGTCTCACACCTAATATATCTGCTATACGAGGATTTGGACCAATATATCGAAGTCTATCCCTATTAGATCTTAGTGATTCAACTGAATCTATCCCCATTGCTCCAAGTACTTCTTTTAATTCCTCATTCCATGAATGAAATAAATTAACTATTCTATTTCGGGCAACATCAATATCTAATCGTTTAAC
>JAEOTJ010000157.1 GCA_016839905.1 Promethearchaeota archaeon
AATGAATATTACGAGACTATGAATGAGCGAATATTAGGGGCTGCTAGCAAATGAAAATTGATGAGACCGTGATTAACGCGAGGATTAATAAAATCCAAGAATATTTAAAAATCTTAAAAGAGTTAAAGCTAGAAAATAGAGAAAAATTTTTAACAGACTATAGAATTCATGGTTTAGCAGAGAGATATTTACATTTAACTATCGAATGCGTGTTAGATATTGGAAACCATTTAATCTCAAGACTTGAATATGAAAAACCAGAAACTTATCAAGAAATTATATTAATTCTTGGAAAGTATTCTATTATTCCTAAAGAATTTTCTGAAAAAATAGCAAAAATGGCAGGTTTTCGTAATATTTTAATCCATAATTATTTAGAAATAAATGGGAAATTGGTTTTTGAGCATTTACAAAGCAGTCTTTCGGATTTTGAGGAATTTAATAAATATATCGTTGAATACATAAAAAAATTAAAATGAAACCGAGACCATTATCGAAATTATTAGAACTCAGATTGAATTCAGTAGGCTTTATTAATATTAATAATTAAAATAATAATTAGAAGACAATAAAAAATGATAACATAATGGAAGAAGAAGGAATTCTTAAAATAATACCAAAGAAAAAAATTGATTTAACTCAATTTTTTGATTCTTTAGAATATGATGATGATCTAGTTGATAAACTCGAAAATTGGTCTGATTTTGAAGGATAGTAAAAGAACTATTTCAATATATATCATAGAGATTTGGTGATATTATTTGATTTTTCCCTTGGAATCTTTCTTACCCTCAAGAACTATATCAGTTTCTTGTTTTTTTACCGGTTTGGACTTATCAAATGGTTCCTCACATGACCAGCACATATTTTCAATCTTTATAAGTGTCCGAACGCATTTATCGCAATACAGCGCCTTACAATTCTGGCATATGAAGCTAAATCCCCGCACTTTACCCTTGCAAACTAAGCAGACGGCTTGATCCCTGTATAATGAGACCTCCTCTTCAGTAACTCGTTCGGGCCTTGTAAATACGCCAATTAATCCGGGAATACCTCCGCTGATGGTTTTATGATACTTAATGTCATCCACGGTTCTCTTTAGCATTATGATAAAAAAAACAAGCGTGATAAAACCAACAACATATTGCTCTATTGAAATCCCAAAAATTGTATAGGATATGATTAAAATCACGTGAAATAGAATTAAAATGATTGAATAACCTTTCCAATAATTCATATTGGTTGAAAAATATTTTGGATCGAAGATAGTGGGAATTAAAGTTAAAATAATTCCAATTATCCACAAAATCGGGAAGATAGGCGAGGAAGGCAGGATTGGGATGATCTGCTTAGTCAAGGGTCCCTGGGTAACACATACAGTAGCTATCAATACTGTTCCTAATATTATTATAGAAACCGCTGCTTTAAGCTCTAGTCGAGACCATTTTAAGAAATTAAATAACATGTATTGATATGTTAAATAAAATGGAATTAAATATATTATTAATAAGAGATAGAAGATGAGATCAAATGGAATTAATAGAATTAAAACTGAGATTATTACATTTAATATTGACATCCAAGGTTTTTTACTTCTTCTAAGTTTTTCAAACACATAGAAAAAATAAGTAAATCCAAGAAAGAAAGTTGAGTATAGTATTCTTATCAATATTTTATAAGCTATAGATACTTTTTCAAAGGAACTCACGTAAAAAAGACCTTCCCATTCTCCCGGTATCAAAACATAGGAAAGAATATTCAGAATTGGCCAAAAAGATAAAGTTAATATGATTGAGAAATAAGAGAAGTTGATCAGTCTTTCATTTTCATTTTCCTTTTTTCTTGCCATTAAAAAATATTGGATGGCAGTAATGAAAGAGAGAGTAGTCGCTATTCCCCAAAGAAATACTTCTGCTAAAGAAAAAAGAACTACTTTTGCTATAATCATTCACCTTGTATTTAATAAATCAGTACAATTTTTCTTAGATTAAAAGGTTTTTTTAAAACATTTTATTAAAATAAAAAATACTGAATAAAGTATAATAATGATTTTGTCATTATTTATCCTATACTTACTAATAAAACTTAAGGATTAAGATGGGAAAAAAGTCAGATAAAAAACTTGCTGATTCAAGATTTACAATAGGAAAGGACCAAGTTTCTGAACGAGTTAAAGATTTTTTAGTCCGGGCACATAGTTTCCAGGAAATGGGGACTGAAGAGTTGCCTGATGAAGATTATGATGTTTTACACTTTCCGCACCTTATTCTGGCTGCCGGAGTAATAATGGCCGTATATGGCTATTTCATCATATTAGTTACAACAGAATTTTCTGCTTATCAAGATGGAATCGTTATCCTTATAGTTGGAAATGTTATTTCTACAATAGGAATACTCGGATTATTAAAAAAGTATTGGGCATCGTTTTTTATACTGCTTCTATTGAGTATTGGAATGATCATTGGGATGATGGTCCTCTGGGATTATGTTCTTTTTCCTGTTGGTAAAGGAGAAGGTTTCATTCCTTCTGGTATGAGTGAAGAGGGGAATTCTATGGCTAAAATTGGTTTAGTAGTTCTTACAACATTGACATTTGCCTATACAGCTTGTTTTCTTTGGTATCTTCTGGCGCGATTTACATCATCTATTTATTTTAAGTTCTTTTCCCTGACAAAGGAAAAAGCAAACCGCTTCTTTATTGTTGACCCTTGGCGTAAAACCTTGGCAAGTAAGAGTACATTGATTTCAGATATCATAAATAGGGTTTATGTCCCATTCTTCTTCTTGCTTTCAATTATAATGACATTAAGTAGTGCTGGAACTCTTTATTTTATTCAAGTTGGATGGAGTAACTATTTTGAGACAGTTTTATTAACATTCTTTTTAATATGTGCGATGGTTGTTCTTTTTCCTGCATTTTGGCTTTTGGATTATGTACGATACTATAATGAGGAACGCCTTGAGGTTAAATCACTAGGAGCTCGCATCCTAATCCTTGTGAAAGGATATGCTGGTTTTGGTACAATCTTTACATTCCTTGCAAGATCCCAGGAAGGAATCGTGAGTGCATCATTAGAATTTTACATGTTGACATTATATTTATTACCTTCACTAATTCTGTTAATTGGAGGTTATGTCCTTTTAACTGAGCGGGATGTATATTATATTGCAGATAAAGTTGTTCATGGGGACAAGGTAATTATTGAGTTTAAACTAATTGATTCTACTGGAAAAGAATTAAAATGGTGGTTAACCAGTGAAGAAAATGGAGGAAGTGGTAGAAATGAGTGAAGAATCACAAATAATTCTGGTTAAACGTAAAAAATTTGCGTGGATCGCTGTTGCAGCAATGGTTGTTGGTGCAATCGTAGGTAGTGGGATAGTTCGGCATTCTGTCAATTGGCCTGGTACAGGAGGTACTTATGCCATATTTGGCGTCTTATTAGTATGGATCGTGTTTTTTATTATTGGGATTGCAATGTGCGATAATGTCTCGATGATGCCCGAGAAGGGTGGTGTATATGCATGGTCAAGAAAGACAATGGGTCGTTTCTGGGGAATTCAAATCGGTTGGATTTATCTGGTTGGATTCATATGTTTAAGCGTGATATTAAGCTGGTTTGCGTATGAAAACACTCTCCTTGCTTTAGTTTATTTTTTTCCACAGAAAGAAGCTCTTTTAGCCGCTACAATTTTTAGTATCATCATCCCGATGCTTTTTATCGCGATTTTCACTTTTGTGATTACTTTAGGAGTAAAGAAAACCACTCAGATTATTGTTGGATTTTTCACTGTTAAGGTTACCATGTGGTTGACAATTGTAGGAATAGGACTTCTTCATTTTGAACCTTCAGTAGCAAAAAATACTCCAAATATGGATCCTCTCGTGGCAATTCTTAGCGTGGGACTTTTAAGTCTATTTGCTATGAATGGAATTGATGCTGTCTCAGTAACTTCTGATGATATTCATAAACCGGGGAAAAATTATTTGAAAGGAGTCATTGTTGGGATGTTAATAGTACTTCTTCTATATTTATCTGCGGTCATAGTAATAATGGGATTAGTAGGTCAAGAAGGTGCTAAATACTATATGGATAATGGAGGAATTACCGCAATTTTTCTTAATGAGCTTAGTGTTCCATCACCTGTATTGTTAGTATTCATGGTTATAAGCATAATTGGAACACTTTTTATAAATATGTATATGTTAGTAAGATTGTGCGGGGCAATGGCTGAAAATGGTGATTTCTTTTTTTCAAAGCACGCTCAAAAACATTTAAAGGAGGAAAAGAAAGAAAAAGGAATAGATCAAGTGGAAATGCCATTAATTGCAATAATAATTTCTACTTTAATCTATGGTATCTTTTTTGTCCTGATTTTTATCGAAAATACTATAGATCCTGAAAACACGTTTGTATTATATGTTATAGACCAATTTACTTTATATCCATTTTTAGTGGTATTATTCTTTATTGCCCTTACAAATTTTAAGGCTCATCATAAAGGATTGGCTAAAAAAAGACGGGTTGAAAAGCAAGAATATAAATGGATGCGTGGACAAATCATACCAGTATTAGGAATGCTTGCTGTTGCTTTCATCATTGGATTATCGATATATATGATGATCGTAAAGCCCTCGAACCAACTTCCAGGACCCGGAGAAAGTTATGCATGGCAATTTTGGACAATTCTAGGATTGATATTTCCAACATTCATGGTCGTTCCTGGTCTATTGTATTGGACATTAATAGGCAAAAAAAAATCATTACCTGTAGAATATGTAACGAAAGATTTAATAAAACAAGAATTAAAGGAAAAAAAAACAAAGGAAAAACAAGCTAAAAAAGAAGAGAAACGACAACAAAAAGCCAAATCAAAGAAAGAGAAAAAAGTAAAAGAACCTAAACCTAAAAAAGAGAAGAAAGCGAAAAAAGGAGAAAATCAAGAAGATACAAGGGAGGATTAAAAAATATAAATATTCAATGTTAGACTTAGCTATCATTTCCTTAATCATCTATTGAGCTCTTATCATACTTAAATTCTTTTAGAATCTTTTTTTGATTTTTTTGGAATACTAAATTTAACTTAGGAATTATGGATAAAATGAGCTCTATTATATTCTCTTTATTAAGTTATGAATAATTCTTTATTTTATAGAATTTGCTTAATTCTTTAAATTCTTGCTTATTTAATGCTGATAAATATATCTTAACTGAGTCTTTTTTTTTGATTTCATCATAATTATATATTTTTTTTTGATATAATAAGGTTTATGAACAATTGAAATTGATATCTTTAAATAAATTTTAATTTATCTATTAATAATAACACTTAAAACATAAAATAATAAAAAAAATGCTCTTTCAAAATATATTTCAAATCATAAATGATTGGTTTTTAGAAAATTTTATCAACTTCCTCATTATAATCTTGTCAGTCATTATTATTTTGATCACTTACAAGGTTATAAAAAGACAGATAATGAAAATCAGCAAGCGAACTAGATTGGAAGAAGATGATGCGAAAAATATAGTAAAAATAATTAGAATTATGTTTTTATTAATCATTATAAGTGCAATTCTACTTCAATTTACGGAGAGTTTAGGTTTAATTACTTCTCTTTTTACTCTAGTTGGTGGAACTATCATCGGCTTCGCTGCTATGAATACATTAGGGAACTTAATAGCAGGTATCATTATAATGACGAGTAGACCTTTTAATGTAGGAGACCGTATCTTGTTCAACGATCAATTATCAGATGTTGAAGATATTAAACTAATTTATACAATCTTAGTCGATTTAGATGGAATAAAGATTTCCGTTCCAAACCAAAAGTTATTATCCAATGAAATAATGAATCTTGGGAAAAAGAAACACATTCGAAGAAATGTCATTGTCACAGCTGGATATGAAGAAGATAGAAAGAAAGTTGAGAAAGCATTACTAGAAGCAGCAGACTCAATTCCTCAAATTTTAAAAAAGCCAGAACCATATGTCTGGATAACTGACTTTAGAGATTATGCAGTTGAATATAGAATTTATGTATATATAGAAGATATTAAAGCTCTTCCAAAGATTCAAGCGGACCTTTTTGCAGCAGTCTTAGATAGCTGTACTAAATACGAGATTGAGATTCGGACTCCAAGATTAACACGAAATGTCTAGATTACATAAAACTTATTTTATTTTACTATTTATATCCATTTTATTTTTTTAAAATATAATAGCATCAATAAAGCAATTCCTACCATAATTATAATAACTAAAGGGAATCCCCATTCAAATTCTACTGCAGGAATGTATTTGAAATTCATTCCTAAAGCACCTGCAAGAAATGATAATGGAATAAAAATTGCTGAAACTATTGCTAGGACTTTCATGATCTCATTTGTTTTGTTCCCTATTATTGATAAATATAAATCAACTAAACTAGAAAGAGTATCACGATTGTTTTCTAAGAGATCGTTTATTTGGATGATATGATCATATATATCTCTAAAATAAAATATATAGTCGCTTTTAATAAGAGAGAACTCTTCTCTTACAATTCTATTTATAACATCTCTTAGAGGCCAAATAGAACGTATGGTTTTATTAACCTGAGATTTTAAATTATGAATGGCTTGGAATGTATTATTAGATGGTTCAGTTAAGATTTGATTCTCAAGATCCTCGATTTTCTCACTTATCTTCTCTTGAACCTTAAAATAATTATCAACAACCACATCAATTAATGAATACAATAAATAATCTACATTTAACTGACGAATCCGTCCTATCGATTCTTTTATCCTCTTTCGAATAGGATCAAAAATATTTCTTTCTTGTTCTTCAAATGATGCTAGAAAAGTATCACTTAAAACAAGCGTGGAAAGTTCGACTTCTATCTCCTCACATTTTTCATTCCAAAATAACATTCTTAAAAAGATCGCAATGTATTTCTTATAATCATCTAACTTAGGTCTTTGTTCAGTGTTTAGAATATCTTCTGATAAGAGTGGATGAAATTCAAATAAATTCCCTACATCTTTAATGATCTTTATATTTTCTATTCCCTCAACATTTATCCATCTTATGAGAGAAGGTGTAATTTCTTTTAATTCAGGGATTAATCCCTTGAGGTCTTTCCTAATAAACTTCTCATTGTTATACTCTATAAGAGTAATTTTAGTTTCTTTAGATATTTCTTCTCCAATATAAACAAGAGCTCCTGGAACTAATCCGCTCTTTTCAGATCTCCTTTTTATGCGTTTCATTAAAATCTTTTACCATTTATTGTTTTTATTGTGTAATATATATAAAGAATGAATTAAGTTTAGAAATATTTATTTTAATTTAAATTAAGTAATTAGTTTTAAATAGAAAGTTATAAAGAATTTATGTTATAAATAATATATTAATTAATTTAAAAAAAAAAGTAAATTTTGAAAAAATTAGACCTCCTGGAACTGTTACTACAGCTTAAATATTTTAATCTATTTTTTTATGTTAATACCCTTGTTATCAAATATAGTCTTAATGGATTTAATACATTTATTAACTTGATGATCATTATTACAAAAATAAGTTACATTCCTAATAACTCTTCAATTATTATTAAAAAATATTAAAAATAAGCTAAGAATATAATAAAATATAGAAATTATTTTAATTCTTAATTCATTATCTAGATCAAGTTTACCCAACAATAAATATAATTTTTAATCATCAAAAACTTGCCTGCTTTCGCACATATAATCATCGCATTAGGAATTTCTATTTTTTTATATAAAATCACAGAAGGTAAATTTACATTAGCTCATGGAATTATTTTTACAGTAAGTAATTTATACGGACCGGATATATCATCATTCCTCCCAACTGTAGATGGACTTTTCGCATATGGGTTTGAAATTCCAGAAATCTATTATTTCTTCCATGGGATAGGGTGGGTCGTTATTGCCTTATTTTTAACGATCCCGTGGGATATCGCGATTAACCACAAGGAGCGTAAAATGAAAATCCAACAAGTATTTTATTTAATCGTAGCAGGAGGATTTTTTCATTTATTCGTGGATATCATCGGGCATCCTAGTTATCTTAATTATAATGGTGTTGCAGATTATCCCTGGGGAGTACTATGGATTGGTTGGGATTTATCAGGGAATCCT
Source organism: Promethearchaeota archaeon (assembly GCA_016839905.1). The sequence continues at coordinate 8,151 of JAEOTJ010000157.1, forward strand.
ATGTTTTTAAGTATCGATTCAATATTGGGAACGGGAATGTTTCCTTGTGGCAATAGTTTTCACTTTATTGAGACATATATTTTCTTTGGTATAACAGGTATAATCGCGTTTGGCCTCCTATTCTTTTATGCGGGTAAATCTGAAAAACATATGATTAAATCGTTTATTATAATAACTTTGGCTTATGTAGTTCCCATGGTAGTCTTTTATTATATCAAAGATTACTCTGGATTTAATATAAATGCTTCAGGAGTTAATTATTATGGGAATCCCGATAATGTCCATTCAACTTATCGGATAGTCGGTGGAGAAGCGGATTTGGGAGTATTAATATACTTTTTTCTGTTATTTTTCATACCAATGGTGTTGATCTATTATTCCTTCAATGACAAACTGAGTAAAAGTCCGGAAGTATCTGTTGGAAAGGTTATGGAGAAGCACGACTTTTTAAATAAAGAACCAGACACCTCCGAATCCAAGGATAAAGGAGCAAAGGAAAAAAAGAAGAAAAAGAAGAATAAGGGATAAAATGATTCAATAAAGACTATGATATTAACGGAAATTATTATATACATTATTAACAAATATTAATTCAATTATAAAAAGAAATTGTTTAATTTAAATCTATAATTTAATTCTGAAAGTGTATATTAATGCCAAAAGTAAAAGTAAATGATATTGAGATATATTATGAAATTATAAGTGATGGATTTCCACTTTTAATGATCCAAGGTCTCACGGCAAATAAGGATTGGTGGGACGATAAATTACTCGAAGAATTATCTAAACAGTATAAATTAATTATATTTGACAATCGTGGTGCTGGAAGGACCGATAAGCCAGATATGCTCTATTCAATAAAACTTTTCGCTGAGGACGCTTTTGGATTACTAAAAGCGTTAAACATCGAAAAAGCTCATATTCTGGGGATTTCAATGGGAGGAATGATTGCTCAAGAACTCGCAATTAATCATCCTGAAATAGTAGAAAAGTTGATATTGGCCGCAACCACTCCAGGTGGCGCCAAGTCAGTTCTTCCTTCCGATCAGTTAGTAGAGCAACTTCGGAATCCCCCTATAGATGTAAGACCTGAAATATGGGTTCAGATAATGCTTAGTTTAACATATACAAGCAATTTTCGGAGGAAGAATAAGGACTACATAAAAGATATAAGTAAAAAGATGATGATTGCACCAACACCACCAGAAACATTTAAAAGGCAGGTTAGAGCAACTATGACACATAATACAGCAAGAAGGCTTAAAAGTATGAACATTCCAACACTATTATTACATGGAAAGAAAGATTTAATGCTTCCCTGGGAAAACTCTAATGTAATGCATTCATTAATTCCTAATTCAGAAGTTGTGTTATATGAAAATTGCGGGCATCACGTCTTCTCTCATGAACCGGAAGTTGTTATAAAAAAGATTCTTGAATTCCTTTCAAAATGAAATCTTTTTATTTTTTTTTCATTTCTTATCAAAAAGAAGTAATATTTTTTATGAAGGTAAATAGGATCCCGTTTTAGACTTGTCATTCATCTTTATTTCCTCTGGAGTTCCTTCAGCTATGACTTTCCCTCCTTTTGGCCCACCTTTAGGACCCAATTCGATGATATAGTCCGTATATGCTAATATTTCCGGATCATGCTCGATGATTAAGATGCTGTTTCCTTCTTGAACCAATCGTTCAAGCAATTCCATTAATTTAACCACATCATAAAATGATAATCCAACTGTAGGTTCGTCTAAAATATATAGTGTATTACCTCGTCTTATTTTACCTAATTCTTTCGCTAATTTTACTCGTTGAGCTTCTCCTCCGCTTAAGGTAGGTGCGGGTTGCCCAAGAGTAATATACCCCATACCAATCTCATCTAAGATTTTAAGTATATTAAAGATGTTAATCTGAGATTTAAATAATTCTGATGCTTCAGAGACAGTCATCTCAAGCACATCTGCTATTGTCTTTCCTTTATATTTCACTTCTAAAATATCTGGGAGATATCTTATACCCTTGCATTCTTTACATGGAATTGTGAAGCTACTCAAGAAGGAGATCTGAAGGTCCTGAACGCCTTGTCCTTTACAATAGGGACAACGTCCTTTATCAGAATTATATGAAAAATGTCCTGCTGTGTACTTTTTCTTTTTGGCATCTGAGGTTTTAGCAAAAACATTTCTAATTTTATCCCAAATCCCAACGAATGAACAAGGTGTAGAAGTTCTTACTCTCGAGATTGGTTTCTGATTTACTACAACGAAATTATCAAGAACCTCCCAACCCTCCACGACTCCCCAGTATTCAAGAAGATCCTCTCCATTTTCCTCTTCTTCCTCCGATGATTTAGTTTTCTTAGTTTTATCATTACCTTTTATAAAATTTGGCTTTAACAGGGGTACAACGGTATCTAAAATTAATGAACTCTTACCGGAACCTGATACACCCGCAATCCCCACCATCATTCCTAAGGGGATTTTCACGGTAATGTTCTGAAGATTATTTGTCTTGGCATTCTTCACCGTGAGGAATTTAGTATTTTTATCAATAACCGCTTTATCTTCAGCCGATTTTTCCGGTAATGTTAGGTTTCCCGCAAGAAATTGACCCGTGTGAGACATTTTTACTTTCTTTATTCCATCTAATCTTCCTTGATAGACAATTTCACCTCCATTAATTCCTGCGCCAGGACCTATATCTATTATCTCATCAGCCACGTCAATGAAACGTTTATCGTGTTCCACTACGATAATAGTGTTACCCAAGTCTTTAAGTTTTTGTAGTATGTTTATTAATGAATCTTTTTCTTTCTCATGCAAACTCATGCTGGGTTCGTCTAATATGTACACGAGTGAGTCAAGTCCTGCGTCTAAATGCATCATTAATGAAAGTCTTTGAAGTTCTCCTCCACTTAAAGTGGGTAAGGATCGATGCATATGCAAATAACCTAATCCCACTTTAACCATATGTCTTAGGTCCTCAATAAAACTTTCCTGCATATTCTTTCCTTGAGGAGTTTGAATATCTTCGGCATTAATATCTTCAAGAAATATAATTAAGTCATCAATAGTCATCAATGCTAATTCGCCGATGTGTTTTCCCCTGATCTTGGTGCTCCGTGCCTGTTCATTTATCCGAAATCCTTCACATTCTTCACATTTTGCTTTTGACATGTAGTTTTTATTAATTTTATCTCTTCTATAGGCACTTTTACTTTCGGTAAGTGCTCGTTCAATATGTGGAATAACTCCCTCAAATTCGCTTTCCAATTCTCCGGTGAACCTTTTTGATTCCCACTGGAATTTTAGCTTTTTACCGCTTCCATAGAGGAATACTTTCTTAATCTCTTCCGGTAAATCCCTATAAGGAGTTTTCATATCAAAATCATAAAAACTTGGCAATTGTTCTACAAATCGAAGTTGATCAGCAAATACAGCTGAGCCTGCTTTTGTTATTTGGATTAAATTCTTCTTATAATCTTTAACGATCATTTCCTCTGTGAGGTGCATCTCATAACCGCGTCCCTTACAAGCCAAGCACATTCTAGTCAATTAGTATTTACTAAATGATTTCCAGATGGCTCATTAAAGGAAAAATGCTTGATCTGAAGGCGATCTACCGACATCCCACAAATATCACATTCCAGATTTTGATTTACGCGTTCCTTGCATATTGGGCAAAGTAAAGAACCTTCAGTGACAAATAACATCCGAAGTAATCCATATAGGCCTGTTTTTGTCCCTACAGTAGATCGAGGATTAAATACCCGAGTTGTTCTTTGTTCCACAGCAACCGTAGGACTTAATCCTTCAATCATATCAAATGGTTTTTCATCTTCAAACTTCGGTGGAAATCCTATTGATTGAAGGTAGCGATTCATACCCTCATCAAATATGATATCAAATGCCAAACTTGACTTTCCAGAGCCTGATACGCCTGTAATGAGGATCATTTTCTTCTTAGGAATGTCCACATTAATGTTCTTTAAATTATGGATTCTCGCTCCAATAATTTTAATTTCATCCATTATTTATCTCCTTATATCATTTCTTTATTTTTTTTTATTGAACCATTTTTTTGCTACATAATAATAATTTCTTATACTTTTCTCAGTCTCTTTTGGAAAAAATTTTCTTATAAATTCTCCAATTGGTAATTCTTGATTCTTAAAATATTTCATAAAAACCCTATACCTCAGTGGTCTAATTATTTGCTTAACTTGATAGGAAGAAATTAAATCTTTTTCTCTCTTTGCTTCAAGTTTATTTTCCTTCTCAATTCTCTTGATAACTTCCAAGGCACTTGGAGTTAAATAATAATATAAATATTGAGATGTTATAGGTTTCTCTATTTCAAGAAATTTCATATCTAATAATTTTTTAATCCATTTTGTTATGGTTCTTGGATTAATATGGCAAATTTGTTTGAAGTCTTCTCTTCTAAAACTTAAAACTTTTAATTTCTTTGAAGAATAATAAAATTGAATTAAATGATATTTCCAAGCATCTTTAGAAGTAAATTTAAATTTTTTTAATGGAGAAGTAAAATTAATAAACTTTATATCAATTTTATAGTTCTTTATACGATTTACTATGTTTTTATAATTATCATTGGCAATTATTTTAATATTCTTAATATCTCCAAATGAAATAGATTGTAAAATTTCCTCAATATATAAATAGAACGATGAATGGGATATTCTATGACAATTGGCACATAAACCTATAACCTTTTCTTTTAGAAATAAGTCAATAATTTCTTCTGAATCTAAATCTGCAATATCTCGCCATCTAGAAGGATTTTCTATTATTTCTGAATGATGGATAGTTAGTGCAGGAAGATTAGAGAAAACATTAACTTCACAACAACCAACACATTTTCCATCAAATAATTTTTCAAATACATAGCGTTTTCTAATAAATCTCTTAATATCTCTTCTTGTATATGATTTTTGAGAGGGTTTTACATTCTCTATTATTTCTTCAATTAAATTCAATATATCCTTTGTAGATTTTGTGAATAAGTCCTTTTGAAGAATAAGATCTTTATATCTATGAAATATTGTTGCTTCTTTTAGTCTATGGCTATTTTCGCATAATGCAATGACATTATCCTCCTTTAATCTCCGATAAATTTCTTCCTTTTTTATTGCTTTTTCTCTACCTTCTGACCAAGTGAATGATTTTTTACTTGTTTTATGATGAAAAGTAACGGCAGGTAATATCTGGATGAGGTTATTATTATGATATGGACAGATATGATTAAGTCTGTTTAATAAATACACTTTTTTTCTTAAATCTTTAATTAATCTAATTTCAGTCCTACAACTTCTGCATATATAACGTAAACGGTTTTTAAGCTTACCTTTAATATAAGAAAATTCATTAAATGACATAATACGTTGACAACGGCTACATTCTCTTAGTCTTTGCACTTTATCATAAACCAATTTCTTCTGCTTAATCCTTTTTAGTTTAAAATCATTAATATTTTCTTTAAGATAATCAAAGATCTCTCTGAGAATCACTTCAAAAGATAATTCTGTTAATCCAAGATTAAACCTTTTTTGATATAATCTTTTTGCAGCTTCACGGATATCTACTGATTTATGCTGAATTGAATACTTCTTATTAAGATCCACAATTTCCCTAACTATATACAATAAATCTCGAATATATTCAATATAAAGTGTGTTAATAGATGAATTTTCTAACTTATCTTTAATTAAAATTAATTTCGGTTTGGGAATATCTCTTATCCAAGATGAATTAAGATTAATTAAATCTTCAGTAACCTTTTCAATAATATATGAGTCTGAGGAAGGACTTTCTTGATTAATAATTTCATAAATATATTTACAGATGGAAAATCGAATTATTCTTGAAAATGATGTTATTTTTTTCATTTTTTTATCGTCATTCATTGAATTCACATCAAAATATTTAATACATGACTCTGTAGCAATTTTTATCTCCTCCATTATTCAACTCATCTATTTATATTGCTAATTTTTTGCAAAATATAACTTACACAATCAAATCCCGAAGGATTCTTCTTGACCATCTCTATTTCCATTACATAACGTTTAATTTCTTCAATATCATCGAGTTTATTATGCTTCTTACGTAAAATATTTATTTTTTCCTCCAATGGGGCATAATATTCCTTCCACCAACATTCTTTTTCCCAGGATATTTGTTTAACAAGCTTAAACCCGAAATTTGGGAAGTGTTTAAGTTTCCTATCTGCCCAATTAGTCGTTTCACCTGAGATCATAAAGCCATTCAGTTTTAGTACTCTATTACATTCTGTTAAAACCTTTTTAAGATCAAGGAGATGTATGACTCCTTCCTCCCAAATTATATCAAACGTCTCATCCCCAAATTTCGTATCATATGCAGAACGACTATACAGCCTTATTCTGTCTGAAAGCCCTTCTTGTTTAATCTTAAGATTTAATTTATCCAAAGCGCCTTGATCAATGTCAATTCCAGTTATTTCACTATCACTCAACTTCACTAACTCCAAGGTAGGCATTCCTGTGCCACATCCAATGTCAAGAATTTGAGGTTTATCTATTTTTGGAATATTTTTAAAAGCTTCTCTTGTATATTTGAGAAAGACAGTTCGTAGTCCATCAGCATCTAATTCCTTAAGTATTTTTTCAGTCATTTTATTTAGAACCTCAACTAAAGTGCTTTTTTAATAGTTTTCCATGCAATTGTTTCCAATTCTGCCCATTCCTTAATAGTTTTGTCAATATTGGGGATGGATTCCCTCCAAGCTGAAGCTTCCTCTAATGCCCCTTCTTGCAGCTTCTCACCCTCATCATTTAATTGCTTTAATTGCCCTTGGTAATCTTTTTCTCCGTTTTTCACAATTTCATTACTCTTTAGGAATAATTGTCTTAGTTTTCCAATGTTTGGAAGGTCATCTGGTAAAATAAGAGCTTCAAGTTCTCGGATTTTATTCACTATATCTTCAAACATATCTGAAGCGTTCAGAAGTCCATCATTATTTAATAACTCACCTGCTTCTTTTAAGAAATCTCGATATAAAACTCTAAACATCGCACCTCCAGTCCCGCCGGTTTCCATATATATGAACACACTTACTAAACCAAATATTAAACTATCATCATTAAAATCTGTACCCCATGTAGGAAGCATAGTCCTCCATTTTTGGAAACCTGTTAATCCCATATTTTTAATGGGAGGATTATTCATGAAATCAACATTTGCTTTTATAGCTGCTGGTATGAGTTCCTTCAAGTCCTTAACCTTCTTTGGTAGGACTAACTCAACGAGCTTGTTCTTCGAAGGAAATGGGGCATATTTACTCCCTCTTGCTTCCTTTAGTTGTTTGTACGACATAATATGAGGATTTGCATATCTATCTGAAATATATGCTTCATCTGTCTCTTCATCTATTCCATATGTTACAAAGGTATGAGCTCCAAAATGACCTGATTTTTCGTTAGGAATAGGAGTGCCTTCTGCAAAAAAGAAAGGCAAATATGCAAAGTCAACAAATGTAATTACAGGCTGGTCCTTCTCCAATAGAGCTATTAGATTATTATGGGCCACATTCATAGATGCTGTTTCCGTAATCCTTACACTCCCTCCCAAGCGATTCAGAACTCGTTCAAATACCTCAGTTTTTTTCACGGCTAAGCCTAAAACCATTGGGAAAGGCATTCGTTTCATGTAGAAATAGAAAAATCCTAATCCCGAACTTAAGCCGACTATCATTGGTTCCGAAAGTTCTAAATTATAATACGCAAGTACCTTTCTCAAACTCGACATCTGGCAATTTTCACCAGGGATATGTTTAAAATCATCAATAACTAATCTAACCATTTTTTTCTACCCTTATTTTGTATTTGGATTAATTTTAATACCACAATCATAACATTCTTCATCATGAATGCAGATTTCGCCCTTACATTCTGGGCAAGTATAGAGCTTTTTTTGCTCTTGGAGCCATTTTTCAGCTCCGATTTCCTTATTTCTTTTTAAATTTTCAATTAAATTTACAGAGTATCTTTCTCTGTAGGTTTTATCTATTTTCTTTAAGTTTTGGCAAGGAAATTTCTCACACTCATAACAAAAGTCTATTTCCTTCTTCAATAAGGCTGGACAATCCCTACGAATAAATGCACATTTCTTGAATCTTATCCTACAACCATCACAACCTTGTTTATATCCTCTCATTTCTAATTGACCCTTTTTCTTAACAAGAAATGCCCTACACATCCCGCAATATATGCCGCATGGAGCAGCTAAATTATTATCCATCATTTTATTATTCACCACTTTTTCTAACTTACTTCTAAAGGATTTTTACAATCCCAACAAATTAAATTATAAAATACTCCTTGACCACCACATTTACGACAACGCCATTTTTTAACTTGATGAGTGATCCATGCATTAAACCCCTCCTTTTGTATCATATCGAAGTTTTTTGGAATATTATGTCGATAATCATATTCTTTTCTTCCCTTTTGAGAATTGAAAAGCTTATTTATCTTGGAGCAAGGATAATTATCACATTGACCGCAATAATTATATCTATTCTCCTCACAGCAGTTTCTTATTCCATAACCACATATCGCTTTCCGAGATGGTTTCGTTTCCATGGATCTGCATCCCTTGCATCTCCCGCGATGGAATCCTGGACACGCACCGCAGTAAATCCCACAATAACTTACTAAATCTAATCCTTTATATTGATTAATATCCATTCTTAGAACCTCCTACATTTTGATTTTTAATAATTTAGTGAATAATTCTTCTTCCTTGGAGTGGATATAAAGTGCAATATTATAGAGCTCCCCTAAATTTACATGGTTTAAACAATCATCTTTGTATTGTTCCGCAGCATCATTTAGGATTTCTGCGATTAAAGTAAAATTCTTAGCGGATTCACTAATAATTGGAATACATTCCTCAACAATATTAAAATCCTCAGCAGTCCAAGCTCTAGGACCATTCTTCAACTCATCGTTTTCAAGTATTTCCTCCAAAAATACCTTATACAGATTACGGAAGGCAGCCCCTCCTGTACCCCATGTTTCAATATATCCATGGATAAACTGGAATGTTAAACAAGCGACTGAAACTTCCTTACCAAATTGACCTTTTGTCACACCTGTTAACTTATCTCCCCATTTAGGAATAGAATTTGCGAATTGTTTAAAACCTTGGATTCCTACAGTATTAATTGAAGGTCTAAGCATATTATCAACTACTTCTTTAATCGCAAGTTTAATTCCTGCAGCTAATGGTGGTCTTTTTCCATCAGGACGCCTCATCATAGAATATTGAGTATTATTTGGCCACATAAATTTTGGTCCATGCTGGGAGCTACGCCCTCTTTTGAGAGCTTCGATGGGAACTTCTTGAAAACCTTCTTGATCAGTCTCTCCAATGTAAGCAACACCCTTTTCTTCGTCATATCCTCCTAAGGTTATAAAATGACCTCCAAAATGGATACTATCCTCTTCTTCAAAATAAGGTAAATAACCAAGATCAATCTGTATCATCAAGGGTTTATCCTGATCTAACATAATCTTTGATTCATCCCATGCTTTATCCACATTTGTGAAGGATTGTTTTCTTAAATTAATCCCCAGTAATCGACATGCCAATGATTTCGGATTAATTGAATTTTGTTTCCCTCCTAAGAAAAATGGGACTTTAGAGTCTTCAATAAATGTATTTGATTCCTTTGCTTCCCAAAAACCAAATCCCATAGTAGCATCTAAACCAAAAGCCATTGCTTCTGACATTGGAAATCCATGGAACTCAAAAAGATCTCTCATTGAAGAAGATTCACAATGATCCCCTAACCTGTGTATAAAATTATTTACCATATGCTTCTGGACCAAATTCATCCTCTCCTTTTTCTATTTTATCTAATACCCATTCTATAAATTTAATGTCAGTTTGAAGTACCATACTTGGGTGTTTAAACAATCCTGTAACAGTCATAGGCATATTTTCATTCTCCTTTAACATCTTATCTAAATCTTCTTTATGTTGTTTTATCTTATTAAGTGAGTTGGTAAATACTTCAATCCGCTGTTCTTTTGGAAGATAAATGAACATAGAATAAGCAAGATAGAAATCCTCATCGCTTCTCCCAATATAATTTTTTAGAACTGTATAAATCTTGTAAACTAAAACTTCCCAACCAAATCCCTTCATTGAATAGACTTTTCGTTCCCGATTATCTACTTCTTCCATATAACTCTCAACTAAGCCATCTTCTTCTAACCTGTCTAGTATTCTGTATATCGTAGAGAGAGAGAAATTTAAGCCAATATTGGTCCAGTTCTTCATTCCACGGTCTTCTACTTTTTTATTTATATTATACGGATGGTCTCCTTGTGGATTTTCCGCTAAAATCCCTAATATAGCAAATCGTTTATGCTTTAGATTATAATCTTCAGCCATTAACTAAACACCATCTTCTATTCCTGCTTTCTTCATAATATTACCAATTCAAGTATATATTCATTTTTTATAAAATGACAATCTATATTATCAAAAAGTGAAAAATGCATATAAATGTTTGCATTTTCTTAAAAATGACAACATATAAACTTAAAAGGTGATATACTATAACAAAAAAATTTATGCAAAAGTGAAGTTATATGGTAGCATCAGACATATACATTCCTTTTTAATATAAGATTTAAGCTATTATTTTATCCTTTACTGTGACAATCGCTAACAAGAAAAATACTACAGTCATAATTAATAATACAAGAATGTCTGGTAAAACTTGAGTAATATTCCATCCTTTTAACATAATACTTTCAAATAAATGATTTCCATAGAATAAGGGAACACCTCTAGCAATTACTTGAATAAAAAAGGGAAAACTATTAACTGGGATTAACATTCCACTTAGAGCCAAGCTAGGTAAAGCAATAAGTGCTGCGATTTGTACTCCCTGGAGTTCATTTTTAGCAAAATTCGACAAAAATATTGCCATAACAACATGTAGGAATGCATATAAAATAAACATTAAAAATAATAGGAATAATTCTCCTTGAATGGTTGCTCCAAAGATAAATATACTGATTCCAAGAATAGAAGTTACCATCATTAAAGAAAGGAGTGTTAATGCTATTGAATATCCAATTAATCTTTCTGATGCACGTAAAGGGGTCGCATATAGCCTTTCTTCTGTACCTCCTAATGATTCTCTTTTGATTGTAAGTAAAGAAATGAGTAATACAAGAAATGTTAAAATATAACCCATAACAGATGGGATGCTAGTATCTAACCCGCTAAATTCAACTCCACCGAAAGCATTTTCTTGATCTATTATTATTCCTGCAGAACCCAATCCATCTTGTAATGCTTCTTGTAGTGCTCCTAGAATACTTGCTACAATCGCGGGTTTCGTAGCATCTATATAAATTAGAATTGTAATGTTTATTTGCTGACCTAGGCTTTTATTAAAAATGCTCTCAGAAAAATTGGGGGGAATATAAATGGCTGCGTAATAGAGACCATTATCGACATTTTCTTTATTTTTAATAAAATCCCCCACATTATAATATACTCGATCGTCCTCTTGTAATAAGCTTGTAATATTATCACCAAAAGTTAAAGAATTATATTCCGTATCAGCATTCTCAACCACTATAGGTATATTTATAATATCCCCACCTAAAGCGAAACCAAAAATAAGCATTATAATTATAGGCATTATAATCAACATACCAAAAGTGCGTTTATCTCTACTAATTTGGCGCAGAACTCTTTTAGTTACCACGAGGGTTCTCCTAAAAGAGAAATGGGAAGGTTTGATATTGATTTCTTGAGATTCTTTCGCGTCATTCATGATTAATCCCCTTAACGCTTAATTTAATAAAAACCTCTTCAATAGAACTTACATTATATCTATCTTTTAATTCTTGTGGAGTCCCCTCTTCAATCAACTTACCAGCACGCATTAAACCAATTCTGTCTGCTCTTTCAGCCTCATCCATGACATGCGAGGTTATAACGATCGTTAATCCTGTACTTTTGAGTTTATGAAAATATTCCCAAAAAAACTGCCGAAGTATAGGATCAATACCAACTGTGGCTTCATCAAAAAATACAATTTTTGGAGAATGAATTAAAGCGCAAGCTATACTAACCCTTCGTTTCATACCTCCAGAGAGATTAGTTATTAAAGCTTTTTTTTTTTCTTCTAAACCTAAGATTCGGATTAATTTTTCAACGTTATTTAAAAAATCAATCTTTTTCATTCCATAAAGACTCGCGAAGAACCTAATATTCTCCAATACAGTAAGATCATTGTACAAGGAATATTCTTGTGGGGCAATACCAATATAATGAGATGCCGTTTTCCTTTCTTTAGGAATTTCGAGATCCAGAACATTTATAAAACCAGATGTAGGATCTAAAGTTCCTGTTATCATTTTAATGGCAGTGGTTTTTCCACTTCCATTTGCGCCTATAAGAGCATAAATTTCCCCTTTTTGAATTCTTAAATCTAATCCGTCTACTGCTCTTACATTTCCTTGTTTATATACTTTTACAAGGTCTTGCGTTTTAATAACTATATTATTAGTATTCGTTTAAATCTCGTCTTATAATAATTTTAAAGAATTAATATTAAATTATAGAATAATTTAAAATTTTTTAAAGTTATTGAAATCAAGATGATTAACAGTCTAAAGAACATTTATCTAACTTCTCTTCTCTTCATGATGAATAGAGCTAGAATTCCGATTGAGGAGATTATTAGTAACATTTCATAACTTGGAATCACCGAATCCTTAGGATTATCATCCCTCCCATTATTTGAAGCCCCTTCTGGAGGTGTTTTTTTCTTTACTAGGACCTCAGCATATTCGATATGACCGTTTGTTTGATTTACATAGAAACGAATGGTTAATATTCTCTGGCAGTTGTGATCCATTTTATTTTATTTTTTCCCTCGATTTCGTCTGATATACTTATCTTTACCTATTTTATAACCATGTAAATAAAAGAATCTTTATAAAAATAATCAAATAAAAAAAATTATATCTTTGATTTGATAGCAGTAAAAGTGTAAAAACCACCAGTGCGTTTTTGTTCATTAATTTTAAGTCCATGTTTTTCTATGAGAGAGAGCCAGTGTTTATATCTTTTAAATACTAAACAAAAGATACCACAGTATGCTATAAGTTGCCAAGAGCTACGATTCCATTCTCCTATATTTAAGTGTCCTCCTGGTTTTAATACTCTATAAGCCTCATCTAAAGCTTTATCAGACCCATCTTCCATATGAAGCTCATGAAGTACTGAAGAGAAATATATTATATCAAACATTTCATCATCAAAAGGTATCTCGATTGCGGAACCATACTGAAACGTTGTTCTATCATCTACACCTTCCAAGCGTGCATTATATTGAATAGTATCTAATGCGTTTCCTCCGATTGCGACCTTGCTATAAATATCAATTCCATAAAGATGTCCTCCATCCTTTAAGGATTTGGCGATTTTAATGGCATGACGTCCAGTTCCACATCCAACATCTAAAATCTTAGGAGATTTAATTGTAATTGACGATTCAGTCTCAAGATCTTTCTTATTTAAAATAATATTCATGATACCCATACCAAATCCAGGCCATAAGAATAGTACCATCAAAGATATACCACAGATAATCAATAGTATTCCTATCCAATTTTCAAATAGAAATCCAAGAATGGTCAATCCAAGACCAATTAAGCCTATAATTGTAAAACTAACTATTAATCCTTTTACATACCATCCATATTTAGGTTTTTCTTCTGTCATTTTTATCTTATCCTAGTTTTTTGTAAAATTAACCTGTTTTTCTTTCTTTTCTACCAGGGAAAAAAGCCCATTAGAGGTGATCAAAGGTTCAATCTCACTTTCCTCATAATGATGATCATCAAATGAAAATATTCCATTAGGTTTTAGCACACGATAGAATTCTTCCAAGATAATCTCTTTATTTTCCACCAAATGTAAGACGTCAAAACATAAAACTACATCCAGGCTATTATCATCTAAACCCGTGTTATAGTCTGTTTGGATGGTTTTAATATTACTTAAATTCGCCTTCAAAGCTTTTTTTTTAACTTTTTTTATGGCTAAAGAATTGATATCTGCTGAATATACCATTCCAGTAGGTCCTACTCTCTTTGCTGCTGCAATTGAATACCCTCCTGGACCACATCCATAATCCAGTACATTATACCCTTCTTTAATCCCTGCTTTTTCTATTTTTCTAAGAGGTGGTTTGATGAAATCTCGTATCCTAAAAATGAATGACATGAATCTAAAGTCAAGGTTGGATTGTTTCTTCCCTTTTTTATTGTGGTGACCCATTTTAATCAACTCCATTCTCTTCTTCTAATTCATCTTTAAATGCTTCGATCCCTCCGAATGCTTGGAATAACTTTACTGCAAATTTCTTTAATCTCGAAGCTTTTATGAAAGCAAGACCTTTTTTAATATCTCCAAACATTAATATCAAATCTTCAGGAATAATTTTAAATGCTTCGCGTGCTTCAATCGGTATTACTATCTGAAATCGTTCACCTACCGTTGCGGTACCGAATTCAAGATGTTTTTCATCCTTTTCTTTATGAGAATGGGCCTTAATTTCTTCTTTTGTTAAAGCTAATCCTTTGTCTAAATGTCCATAAATATACACTTTATCTTTAGCTTTAATATCAAAGATTTCTCTAGCATTAAGGGGTATAACAATTTGACCTCTTTTACCAACTTTAACAGATCCAAAAAAGTATTTCCCCTTTTTTCCATTAAATTCAGTAATTATTACCACCTATTTTTTGATCATATTAATATGATCATATTGGTATGATCATATTAATATGAATTAGATATTTAAATATTTCGATTATTCTGGAAAAATTACACTTAATGAGTTATTCTAATAATTTTGAAAAAATAGAGGAAGCTTTTTTATAGATCGGTATTATAGCTAAATATTCATCGATAGAATTTAAGACTTGATTAAATCCTCGAAGTTTCTCTAGCTCTCCCTTACTTTTAATTAATTCTTTTTTAATCTCTTTAAATTTATCCTCCCATTTTAGCATTTCTTTAAACGAATTAATGCCAGAATAAAAGAATGAATCTTTTATAGATGCTATGGAATAAATCGTCTGGCGTTTTATTTCCTTGGGAATAATATTGCTATATATCTTTTTATCCACTTTTTCAATATAACCTTTTCTAACAAGATCATTAACTACTTGTGATACCTTTCCTAATGACAAGCCTGTTAGTTCTCGTATCCATTCTTGTGTCAAAACTTTTCTTAATAGAAAAATAGTATTAATCTTTAAGGTAAACTCTGTTAGTATAGAGTATGCAGATTCATACATGAAGTAATTTAAAATCTCATCCTCAATCTTCTCTATTTCAGGATCAAAACTCAGAAAGATTAGTTCAAAATCTTCAAGGATAAGGGTATTCTTATGCTCCCTTTTTAATTTTATTTCTACATCACTATTAGGATCTTTAAGAAATTTTAAAATATTTTGATAGCATTCATATACATCCAAGGCATCTTTCAATCTTACTAAGATAAGTTCATATCCCTTTTTACGTTTTAAAGGTTTATTTTCCAATTCATTTATCTTCTTGTTAAAAAAAGCTATTTCGTCTTCCATACTACCTAATGCAAAATCGATAGATTCCTGGGAGCGTGGAGTTATAAAATATTCATATTCGCGTGAGCGGTTTAATTTTTCTTTTCTAATATAACCTGTGTTAATAAATGTCGATAATCCTGTAGAAATTGTTGATTTTGAGAAATTGGTTAGTATTTTCAGTTGACTCTGTGTAAGCCTTTTATATAAAGATAAATAAGCCATAATCTTACCCAGAGTATCCGAAAGTGATGAAAAGTGAGCAAGTTCTAATTGATAATCAAGTATAACTCTTTCATAATCCTTAATTTTACCTTCAAAACGGAATGAATTATCTACTTTTACCATCTAATAATAAAATGGTATTATTGATATTTATTTTTTTAGTTCGAATTTTATGAAAACATTTAAATATGAATTTTTACTTATATTCTATAGAGATTTCTCTAAGTTCGAATCTCGTGAAAATCGAAAAATTATTAATTTGGTGAAAATCAAAATGGAATTAATAGAATGGGCATTTACAATCCTTTCATTTATAGCTTTCTATTTCTTTATTAGCAAAAAGGCAAGTCTACCAAGCTTTAGAATAATAGGATTGATTATTTCAATAATAATATCAATTTTAGTAGCTATTTTTACATTATCTATTGGAGTATTAAGTATTGGTATAATTAATATCTGTTATATATTCCTAAATGGATATGGGATACTCAATTGTTATTCAGAAATAAAGAAAAATAAAAATGAGGTGAATTTAAATGGAAAAATTACCAAAATGTAAGATTACTATTTTAAAAACAACACTTAACAAAGACATAATTGATAAGTTCATCATTGACGAGTATAAACCAATGAGGTCTTGCGAAAGATTTAAAGAGGGACAAGAGTTCATCATCGATCCCAACTTGGCATCTATTCCAGAGAATTTTTGCGACTGGGCATGGGCAGATATTCGAAAGGATATTATGATGGTAGCTTCTGGGACAAATCTTAACTGGTTGAAACAATCAGGAACAACGATTGTAGCTTGTACTGATTGGTTCCGACCTGTATATTTTAAAATAGAAAGAATAGATAAATAGAATTACCTAAATTGGTTTATCTTAGATAAATAATCACATCTAGAAAAAAAAGAAAAGAATTTATTTGTTTAGAGCTGCTTGTATCTGCTTCTTGAGACTATGTTGATATAATAAAACATCACCATTACATATTACACAGTAAGATCCGTATGGGTAGATAGCATTTTCTTGAGCTTCCTTGCAAGTCTTGAGCTTAATTGTTTTAACCATATCACCCTTTGGAAGGTCCTTCATTTCATCTACCAAGTCTACAACATAAGGACATTGGTCAGAATAGAAAATTGTAACACCAGATTCATTTTCTTTCGGCTTTTTCTCAGATAATGGAAAGAACTTCGGTTTAGGTGCGTTCTTATTAAAAATTTTAGCATAAAGTTGAAAATGTGGTTCCATTTCATCTACTCTTTCAAATCCCATTTTTTCATATAGCGTCTTTTTAGGGAGCCATCCACCTTTATCTGCGGTCATGCCTACAACACCATACATTCCAGCATCCTTGGCATCTTTTATAGCAAGTTCGATGAGATTAGCACCAGACCCCTTACTCTTATGCTTGCCTACAACCCATACACAGTGGATAGCCATCCAGCCATCAGCTTTAATACCACGCCAGTTATATTCCCCTGGAATATATTCTATCATACCCCGAGAGGTTTCTTTAGCGCCCTCTTTCACTATGAGTAGCTTATATTTTAGCCCTTCTTTAAAGCGTTCCTTTATCCATTTAATTTTATTTTGATAACCAGCTAATTTTTTCTTGGTTTTCTTACAAAATAATTCAGATTCATCAATATTATCAACATTAATATCTAATATTTTTGCACACATTTCTTTACCTCTTATTTATATAAATAAAAAAAATATATTTAGTTTTATCCTTCATAATCATCAAAAAAACCTTGCTCTGTCCACCATTCCAACCCATCTTCTTGCCATTCGGGCCAATCTTTTAACCAAGGAGCTATATGACAGTCCCGAATACGATCACATATCGGGAAATAAGCTTTTAAATCGACAACTGGTGTCCCATCAAACGCATCCATTCCTGTAATTTTAACGATCCCCTTTTCCTCATCCACTTCCATAATTGGTGCTGTAGTAATTGCAATTGGATTAGGTCGATATTCCCCTCTTGATGCAAACAAACCCGTTTCAGGGGTATTTTCACCATAAGGAGGAACCATTGACCATTTATCTTGATTGCGAATTTCTGGAGTATCATTTTGATGTGCCCACCAAAAAACCATAACGTGACTGAATTTATCCAACTGTTTTAAACCAGAGCGGTATTGTTTTTTAATATCTAAATAAAAATCCGCATTCATTGGATCTTCCCCTTCGACTCTAACATATCCAATAGGTTTAATTGTATATTCCTCTTTACTTGTCATTTTTTTCACTTCTTTATATTTTACTTATTCTTTTTGAAAACATTAATTTTTATTTTCTGTTACAAAGAAAAAGAAACTAGTATTTAAATAATATGAATTTATTCACTTTTTCTAGGAAGATTTATAAGTACAAAAAACTATAATAATCTTAAGAATAAGATAGGAGTTTCTCTTCTCAATTGGAGCCTAAAGTCATAGAAGCAAAAATCTTTAAACTCTTGGGTTGTGTGTATTTTGGCGATCCATTTCATTCGGCAAAAGGATGGGAAAAGGATAATGAAATTGGGAAAACCTGGGATAGATTTGGAAAATTATATTATAAATACAGGGAATTCTTGGATGCTATTAAGTATGGAGAAGCATATGGTTATGAAGTTCATATAGAACCAGATGATTACACAACTCACAAGAAATTTCATATCTTTATAGGAATAGAAATTAAAAGCTTGGATTTTTTTCCTTTAGGTATGTTTTATAAAGTCTTTCCAAATACCCAATACCTCTTTTTTACTTCAAGATATAAGGGTAAAGGTACTGAATATATTTTTTCACAATGGTTACCGGAGTCTGAATATGAAGCATCATATCCTTATATGATGCAATCCTACCATCCAGATAGATGGGATGAGAATGATATGGAGAATTCATTAATGGACTGGTTTATTCCTATTAAACTAAAGGAAGAGGGAAATAATGACGACTGAATATGTTTATGAACATTTAATTGAATCCTTTAATCAATCTTTCTCGGAGATTACTTTAATAATGAAAACATTAGGTAATGAGAAAAGATTACAGATTTTGGTATCATTATTGAAAGGTCCGCAAACCTTTGGTACTATTGTGGAGGATTTAATACTAAAGAAGACAGCTGTTTCAAATCATCTTTCCCAAATGATGGCCGTAAATTTAATTAACAGAGAAGGAAATGGTGTTTATAATATTACTGGAGATGGATTGGAATTTATTAAAGCAATAGAAAAAGCATATAAGCATTCTCCTACCCGACAGATAAAAAAATTTGAATCTTTACAGAGTAGGGGAATTTCCTCTTCCTTTTTAAATAGATTTTCTCAACCTTAGAATTATTCGACATAAAATTGGACTCTCCCGAAACGATGAAAAAATGCATTAAATCACCATATTTTAATACCAAATATTTTTATATTTGATTAATTATATATCTATTATATCAAACAAATATTTAATTAAAACTCCTACTAATTAAAAGTGATCGAAAGTGGAAGATAGAGATGATATTCTTACTTTAGTCAGAAAATTCAAGTCAGAAACTGGGGAAGAGGCCACTTTTGGCGGAAAAATCTCTGAACGTTTTGAAAATTGGAGAAAAAGTATCCAAAAAAAGGTTGAGATAGCTCCTACTCAAAATATTTGAAGATTTTATTAGAAATTAGAAAGACAAAGGTAAATATATTAGATATTAGATCTTTCTAGATTAATATGCAGTGTTTTATTAAGTAAAACATAATAAAAATTGAATTTTTTATTGATATAATGACTGCTTTTAAGTTTAAAGTAATATTATTAGGTGCTGCTAACGTAGGAAAAACGAGCCTAATGCATAGATTCGTGAATGAAATATTTCAGAAAGATTATGCTGCTACGATTGGAGCTCAATTCTTAACAAAATCAGTAAACCTAAATGGACATGAAACGCAGCTTAATATATGGGATATTGCAGGACAAAAGGGTTTTAGAGATTTGCGGACAACTTTCTATAGAGGTGCAAATGGAGGTTTTTTAGTATTTGATCTTACACGAGAGGAAACATTTAAGGAATTGAATGAATGGTATGAGGAAATGGTGCCTGTTCTCCCAAATGATTTACCAATAATAATAATTGGTAATAAATTAGACCTAGTTAAGAAAAAAGGACGAGAAATACAACCAAAAGACGCAGAAAACTTCGCTAACAACAAGAATAGTATTTATCTTGAGACTTCAGCAAAGAACGGAAATAATGTGGAAAAAGCATTCTTGGATTTAGCCCGTTTTATAGCTTCTAAAGAAGGATTAATAACTTTGGCTAAAGAAAAACCTAAAAAATTATTAAAAAAATCAGATAGAGAATCTTACATTGTAAAGAGCAAGATAAAAAATTATATTAAATCTCAGGGATGTAACACGAGTAAGGAACTTTTAAATGGCGACGCACTAAATAATATAATAAAAGAAATTCTTGATGCTGCAATTGAGAGATCAAAACTTAATAATAGAAAGACCGTACAATCAAAGGATATTTAAAAAAAATGACAAGAAAGAAAAAAGAACAATCCCCATCCAATAATTTTTGCATTTTATGTGGTAGGCATACAAATGATAGGAAATTTCCAAGTGAGTCATGGACAAATCAATTTTTTGTTTGTATTGAATGTAAAAAAGTGTGGTGTGGGGCCTGTATGGGACAGGTTTCTGGATTAGGTCCAGGTAAAACTTTTAGAAGTGGAAAAAAAGGTAAGATAAATTGTCCAGATTGTAGTAAATTAGTTGCAATGGCTAAATTACCTGGTAATCTAACATTTATACAGAGAAAATCTCAAGATTTAAGTTCAGATAACTCACAAGTTCATTTAAGTAAGAATTTCTGTAGTTTTTGTGGTGAAAAAATTCTTTCTAATGCTAGTTTTTGTCATGTTTGTGGTACCAAACAATAATTTATTTTTCTCTTTTATGAATTATTTGTTTACTTAATACAAATCCACATTCCGGACATATCTTATACATTCGATATTCTTCCATTCTACAGAAAAAACTTGATCCTAAAATACCCGCAGGCATAGTAAATAAAGCTACTCCAAGAAATGCTAAACATACTGTAGCAAATCGTCCTGTTGTAGTTACAGCTACCATATCACCAAACCCCGTCGTAGTGAAAGTAATAATACCATACCATAATGTTGCGGGAATGCTTGAAAATTTATTAGGCTGGGCATTCCTTTCTACGTAATAGATTATCGAGGAAGAAAAAAGTAGAAAAATTATGCAGAGAATTAATACACTTAGAATTTCTTTTAAACAATCTTTAAATAATAATTTCAATATACTAAAAACATCTAAATAATGTCCAATCTTGAAGACTACAAAAAACAGGGGTATCAAAAAGAATTGACGAGCATGGGGGAAATACACTAATGAGATTAGCATTAAAATCAATGCTATAATGACTATAAAATCCACTATCGCACCTGGACTTTTAATATAATTCAATCTATCATGATACTCCTCTCTTTCAGATTCAACACAACTCCAAAGACGTATAATATATTCTGCGATGAATATTATAATTGAGAAAAAATATGCATAAATCAATATTGGTCTCAATCGTTGAGATAAAACAGGGTTGGTTTCAACTAGAATTGCCAAAACATTCAAGGTTATTATGGTCATAAAAAAGAAGAATACAACTAATTGCCCAAACTCTTTTGGAAATTTAAATTGCATTAGATGATAAAGTTTTTTGCGCGGGGTTTTAATACTCTTTGAATTATTGGGCTTATCCGCTTTTTCTTCCTTAATTTCATCCTCTGGAGCCTCATTCAGAAATTCATCTCTTTTATGCTTGGCATTACATTTTGTGCAAACATCGTAATGGGGTCTTCTTTCCTCTATTTCTTCAATAAAACCAGAGCCAAGAACCGCAGCAGGTAAAAAAAAGAGCATTATAGCTATTATTGATATTACTCCTGACACAATTTTACCAAAGGGGGTTATTGGAACAATATCTCCATACCCAATTGTAAATAGGTTTATTGAGGTAAAATACATTGAGCTGAATAGATTAGTAATTTTATCTGGTTGGGCTTCATGTTCCGCTATATAGATCAGAATCGAACCGAAAAATAACAACAACAGTGATAAAATAATAGTTATTAATAATTCTTCTTTCTTCCGCTTCAATACCGCCCATATAATTTTAAAGGAATCTATATATCGAATTAATTTAAGAAGTGCTACTAAACGGAAAAATAAAGCGAGGATCATGAATTCTATATTAAAAATGGCAACTAAAGTAAAAATAAAAGAAATAGCTGAGATCAAATCAATAATGCCTACTACACTTTTCATATATTTTAATCTTAAAAATTTACCCTCCTCATGATCGGGATTAGCATTACAGCTCCATAGGCGTAATATATATTCTAAAACAAAAATTAAACCTGTAATAATAGATATAATGATGAAAATCAGAGAAAAATATTGATTTATAATAGGTTCAGTTTGCAATATTCCAGTGATTCCACTTATCAAACTCGCAAAAATTAATAAAAATGCAGCCAGCCTTGCTGAAGTCGATTTGGAGGTAGGATAATTTAATAAATTAAAAACTTGTTTGCTATTTGACATTTGTAAACCTATTTAAAAAAAAACTTTTTTTAATATGTTAATTAATTAATTTTTTAATTAATTTTTTAATATTCCTTATCTTGAATAAAAAAGAAATCAGTGGTTTGAAGAATTAATGGATTATCGATTTAAAATTTGCATTTTTGGTGATGGAGGAGTAGGAAAAACTACTCTAGTTACTCGCTATCTTACGGGGGTATTCGATGCAGACATCCCCATAACGCTAGGTATGAAATTTTTCGTTAAAAAGTTAGAAATTATAGAAAAAAAATGTTCTTTACAAATTTGGGACTTCGCCGGGGAGTTAGAGTTTAGAGAACTCTTACCTTCATCTGTCATTGGTTCATCTGGAGGAATCTTCATGTTTGATATAACAAGATATTCTAGTATAAAAAATTTGAAGGATTACATTACCATATTTAAAGAAAACAATAATAATCCTGAAACTATTCCCATTTTATTAATTGGAGGTAAACTGGACTTAGAAAATAAAAGAGCAATCTCTAAAGTGGATTCTCAGGATTTAGCAAAACAATATGGCTTTTCTGATTTTATTGAATGCTCAAGTAAAACTGGTGAAAATGTTAATAAAATATTTATAACATTAACCCAAATGATTTTGGAAAAAGTTAAATTTGGTATAAATGATAATTCCATATGACCGCACCAAACATTAAAACGATAGATGATTTTTATAATTCAATTCCTAGCTTTCCAAAAGATTTTTTAGAACTTTCAGAATCCTCACGGAATTTATTACAAATAATATATAAACGGGCTATTATTATTCCCGAATCTCATCTTAAATCTCCTTTAAAACCTCCCTTAATCATTAATTTCCATCCAAAAGCATCTCTCTTAAATAATAATATTCATGAGACATCTTTTGCGAAGAAACTTGCTAATAAATTAGGGAAATATTTAATGAAAGAAAACTGGATTAATCAATTTCCACGATTTCCAAAAAAAAAAATAAATGAGGTTTTTAACTTATAATTCTATTTTTCTAGTATGGTAAGAGAAGAAATTAAAACCGTAAATGAGTTTATTGAAGAATTACCAAATTTCCCTAATGTCTTAGAGATTAAAGGTTCTTCTAGAAACCTTTTAAACAGGTTATATGAAAGAGCGGTAAAACTTCCAATGAAATATTCCTCTAATGAGTTAAAACCTCCATTAATCATCAGCTTTCATCCTAAAGCTTCATTATTGAATAATAATATACATGAAACATTCTTAGCGGTAAAAGTAGCAAAAAAGCTCGGAATGATACCCATTTGGATACCGTATATTTACGATACAGGATTTAAAAATAAATCAGAAAAAATTCGACGTCCCACGTATGTACTATTTGAAGGAAAATATATTCCATTGCGAACATCTGCTGCAATTAGAGGGAATATTATAGCAACAGAAAGATCCATTACAGAAAAAGAGGTCAAAACTTTTTTTCAGGAACTAGAAAAAAATGAAATAGCAACCTTAAATCGATTTAAAACTATACTTAATAAATTTAATTTTGGACATTATTTATTCAATCTAAAACGTTCCTTATCTAAATTTAATAAAAAGACCATAAGGAAGAAGAATGACCATTATAAAGAGTTATGGCTAAAAGAGATTAAAGGTACAAAAAAGCTTGACGAATCTTTAGCAAAGATCTCTGTTGCCATGTTAAATGAGCTTGGAATTAATGTAGGACTTGCGATGATGGACGACATACTCCCCGAATTTGTATCTCTTATCTTTTCAGAAATATTAATAACAGAGAATGTAAAGAAAGATCCTTCTCTCTTGGAAGATTTATTTGTTGCTTATGATATTAAGAATCGAGAAAGAACACCCATTTTATGTGCGGGTGGAAATAATTTCATTGCATTTAATGATAATTCAGTACGAGTTTTTGACGGGGACTTACAATCATTAGTTAATGGTTTAAAAAATCATACTGTATTACCAACGGGAAATCTTATTATTCTTCTTTTCTGCTGTTTGGGCTGCAGGTTAGTTCTTGGAGGATCTCACACAGTTGAATACTATCCTGATTATTTTAAAAAGACGTTCTCGATTTTAAATGAAACATCGTTCAACTCAAAAATGCAACTTCTATCATATGGTAAGATTAGATTTATAGATCTGAGAAATATGACGGATATAATGTCTGCAATTAGGATCTTTGATAAGGTAGGATCTCGTAACTACATTCAAAAAGGACACTTCACAGTTCCAAGGGATATAGTGGATCATTTAAATTTCCTAGCAGGTTCAACAGAAGTTCCTTTAGAATATAAAGAAATTCTCGAAAAACTAATGGAAGGGCAAAAAAACAACAAACCACACGCGGTAATTAAAGAACAAGAACGTTATGAAGAAGTTTTAAATATCATTGCGAAAACACCGGAGGAGCTTTTGAAAGATCCATCCACATTGAAAAAATGGATTCGAGGAACGAAATTTGAAGGGCTCCATCCAGTAAGGCTCGAAATAATGCTTGAAAACCTAAGACTGGACGTGGAAATGAGATTAAGAATGCTAAAGGAGAACTTTTCATTCGAGCAACATATCCTGGGTGGAACACTTGAAGATGAAGAAGAGGGAGAAATACTATATGATGGAATTGTAATTCGGTCAAATCGCTACCCAACCCTTTTAGAGCTGGTATATTACGATTCTAAACCTCAAGAAACATTTGAAATTGGTGGAACACTTGAAGATCATGAGAGTGAATGGATCTGGAAACATTTTATCCATGACATAACTACTACTTCCAGGATAGATGAAAAGTCTTTTTCTAATTATGAAAGTGTTTTTAAAGATTTGATTCCAAATCATCTAATTGTTAATCCCTTTAAATATTAGATTTTTCTACTTGAAGCATTATCATTGTCGCTTTTTAAGAAAAATACAAACACCAATTGTTCCAATTAATGCCGTAATTGAAATAATTACAATAATTATTAAACCAGTAGCATCAACCTCCTCAGCTGCCTTTTCAATACTTTTATTAATAGTTACCGTTTTAGACGCTTCATGTTTAAATGTATCATTTGCATAGAATGTGATAGTAATTTTTCCCTCATCAAGAGCACTCCAAGCTTCTGAATCTATGGTTCCTGATGTGCTTGAAAATACATATTTCTTATTGCCCTCATTAAATGTATACCACATTATATCAAGATAAGGTTCGTATATATTAACTTCAAAATCAGGAGGCTCTTTACCATATTTATCATCTGATTTAGGAAGAATAATATTGATTATAGGATCATGCTCATCCCATATTGGTAAGGAATCATTGGTAGAACCGGATAATGCGTAAGGAGTATCTCCAATTCCATCATTGTCTATGTCATGTCCATCATAATCATCCCAATAATTTCCTATAACAGAATTATTCCAGAAATTAATGCAATTAGAACCAACATATTGGTCAGTATTATTATAAAAATAATTTTTATAAAATAAACTATTATTCGCCTTCAAAATATTTATTCCATAACTGTTATTTTTAATGATATTATCTGAAAAGGTGTTCCTTTCGCATGGCGTATTAAATCCCTCTAAAGATATTCCCTCATCTGTATTATTATATATAAAATTTTTTAGAATTTTATTAAATGAGCTATCAAATAATTTAATGCCCCATCGATTACATCTTACTTCATTTTCAATAAATGTATTATTATTACTCTCGCTTATAAATATGCCCCGGTCCGAATTACCAGATGCGTTATTTATTATAATCGTATTATTATAACATAGCCAAATGCTTAATCCATTACCAGTATTATTTATTGCACTATTTCCTATTAATGTATTATTATGACAATAACTCATTGATATTCCCGGGTGGCTCCCTGCTCTGCCATTGTCATTTACAATATTTTCCGAAACAAATGTATAGTTACTATAGCTTAATCCTATTCCATATTCATTGCAATCATATAATAAATTTCCCAAAACACTATTATTATCACTATTAGCAATAATTATACCACGTTGATTCTTTATAGCAAGATTTTTAGAAATAGTGTTATTATAACTATTTAATTGAATATAGATGGCCTTATAACCATTATTAGAAAAATTATTGGCTAAAATAGTGTTATTTTTACTATTTATTAAAGTAATTCCCTGATGTAGATTATCTGAACAATTGTTATTGATTATTGTTCCATTATTAGAATTTTCTAGTTTTATTCCTCCTTCTGTATCACTATTAGACGAATTTATCAGGCTACAGTTTTCGATTCGAAAATAAATCTCAATTGAATTTTGAATTGTTATACAACTCCCCAACTCTTGGGCATTTATTTTAATGTCTTTTATTACATATGGATCATTCCAAGTGCCTGAACCTAAACACCATATTCGAGTTTTTGCCCACTCCCAATTATTTGAAGCACTGTTATTGATAATGATTGCACTTCCATTGAAACCATCATCCCAGATTGGAAGTGAATCATTAACTGTATTTATACTACCAGAATTATTTATTTTATAGGGAATGTCACCAACACCATTATCATCTGCATCGAGGCCTCCTTGACTTGTAAAATAATCATCCCAATAATTTCCAATTATAGAGCTATTCCATTGATTATTTCCAGTATTATCTTGAGCATTACCATCTATATTTTTTATCAAATAATTATTAAAGAATATATTATTAGTTCCATATACTTGGATCCCAATTTCTTCATTATTTTCAATGATATTAGATGTAAAGTTATTATAATGCGAATTGGAGTTAATATTTATTCCATCAAATATATTATGATGTATATTATTTGATTTAAAAATATTATCTTGAGTATCAGTTAATGAGATTCCAATCTGTGTGATGTTAAAAACGTTATTTTCTATGAATGTATTATTATTAGATGCATAACATCTTATTCCACGCATGGTATTGTTATATATGGTATTACTGATAAATGTATTATTAAATGACTCCCAATCCACATTAATCCCTTCTCGGCAAAACGAAATAGTATTATTAATAATTATTCCATTTGTTGTGTTGAATAATCTAATACCTGATTCTGTTGATCCCGAATTAATGAAAGTACAATTTGTTATGATGAAATAATCTGATATATATTTGGAATAAATTGTAGGTCTAATTTCAAAACAATGACCATTATTTTCAGCATTAAAAATAACATTTTCGATGATATATGGATTATCCTTAGTGCCATCACCGCTACACCAGTTTTCTTGTCCAATATCTGCCCAGGTGCCATTACCCAAACTCGTGTGATCTGAAATCCAAATTGACTTAAAACTCCATAATGCTGCTTCTTTTGATCCTTGTCTTTCATCTACATCTTCATTAGATTCCTCTTGCGTTATCTTACAATTATCATTATAAATATTTATTGGATTTGAAATAAATATAAAAGACATTAAAAGTAGAGATAATAACATTAAATTGTTAATTTTTGATTTCATTTTTATCATTTAAAATAATTTTAAAAAAATATGATAAATACAAAAGTATTTTTTATAGTTTTAAATATTTCTAATTGTTTTTCTACAATAAATTGAAATCCATATAAATCCAGAAAATTAACAAAAACTTGTTTTTAAATATTTAATTCCAAATGAGCTAATCGTTAATACCTTTAAATTTTAGACTAATCCTAATTGATTCATCAGCTTGGTCGCTTTAGGGATCATCCATTGTATTTTTACATCTAGAACTGCGGGTTTTCCAGACTCTAAAGCTCTCTGTAGAGCGGGCTGGATCTCATTGGGTTTTATTACTGTTTCTGTATAACACCCAAATCCTTCTGCTATTTTTGCATAGTCTATATCTGGGAAATCTGTATCAATATATCTCCTTCCAAGCATGACGGATTGAGTACTTTTAATCATCCCCCATGAATTATTATTCGCAATAATTATTACGATCGGCAGGTTGTATCTAACAGCGGTTTCAAGTTCTTGAATGTTGAATAAAAAACTTCCATCTCCTACTAATAAGCCAACATTTTTATCGGGATGGGCTATTTTAGCCCCAAGAGCAAAGGGTATACCTGCACCTAAATGACCCATCATGAATGGAAAAAGAGTAGTTCTTGGAGACCTAGGCTTGCTCGAGGCAACCTGCTCGGCAGCAAATATGAGAATATCACCACCATCAAAAACTAAAATAGTATCACTAGAAACGACATCATTTAATTCTTTAAATAATCGTTGAGGTAATATTGGAACCTTATCAGAATTCATCTTTTTATATAATTTATTTAGAAGCATTCTTTTAAATTCTTGTTGTTCAGCATTCCACTGTGTCCATTCTGTTATTTTTTCTTTAGGGAGGTTTTCTTCCATCTTTTTTAACAAATGATTGAGTACGATCTTACAATCTCCCACGATCGCAACATTAACAGGCCTATTTTTCCCGATTTCAACTGAATCAATATTAATTTGAATTAACTTTTGGTTTTTAGGCCATAAGGGAGGAAGGCCGTAAGATAGTCCATATCCCCATTTACATCCAACTGAAATTACTAAATCTGAAGAAGTTGCTGTATTCATTAATGCATCTGATATCAAACCAGCTCCTAAGTAGGTAGCCATATCACTCGAAATTCCATCTATTCCTGGTAAAGAAGTACCTGCTGGAATAGAATATGTAACAGATATTCTTTTTAAATTTTTAGATGCTCCAAAAGCAGCGACTTCTCCACCACAAATAATTAATGGCTTTTTAGATACTTTTAATAAATCAACCACTTCATCTAAAATCATAGGATCTGCTGAGAAACTGGCTTTGGGGCGGTATTTTTCAGGAGGGAGGATCTCAATATTCGCATTTGAAGGGATCTTTCCTATTAAAGCATCTTCACGAATATCCACATAAACAGGACCCCTTCTACCCGAAAATGCAGTTCTGATTGCTTTTTGAATGATCTTAGGGATTTCTAAGGGGCTTTGAATTTGAAATTGGGCTTTAGTTATGGGTTTCATCAATGTCATTTGGTCTAGGTCTCCTTGAAGGCAAGACTTGCCATCAAGCTTTCGTTTTATTTGAGCTCCAACCACTAACAATGGAATATTATCGCTCCAAGCAGCACCCACTCCGGGAACCATATCAGTCACTCCAGGACCTACTGTTCCAAAACAAACACCTAGCTTTCCTGCCACTCGTGAATATGCATCAGCCGCATGGGCTCCTGCTTGTTCGTGTCTAACCATTATTGTCTCAATCCCCTTTTTTTTACCCCATCGATAGATTGCGTCATACATTGCTAATAACTGCCCTCCCGGAATGCCAAATAAATACTTCACGCCTTCTTTAAGGAGACATTCTATTAATACATCTCCACCATTTCTAATTTCTATATTTTTTTTACTCATAATAAAAAGCCTATTTAATTAATTCTACAAAAAGATAGATCAAAACAAGTATTTATTTGTATTATTTTTCTATTAACTTTTATTCTTTTCTGATCCGACATTATTCTCTCTTTATTGATATATTACTTTTATTTTTTTTACGCTTCGAGAAAAATATCTACTAAAGCATCCTAGTTGCCTTGTAAGGTCCACATTTTGCTTTTACTCCCTTTTTTTCAGCATTTTTTGAGGTAATGCCTTGTTAATCTTAGATGAATTATAAAAGAGTATAGGAGCCACCATATCTAATAAAGAAAGACTCTAAGAAAGATATTAGCGTTATATCTTGCGTTATTAGCTTTTTTCCATCCCTACATTTGAGATTTGATAAAATCATAAAACTTTTTAAAAAATGTTAACATATATTCATTAGGGGAAAGTGAATCTATCTCATCTTCCAAAACTGAAAATGGAGATAAGTATTATATCTTCATAAATAAATATTAACATTTTTCTCTTATAAATCTTAAGATAGATTTCCATTAGAAATGAAGTAAAAAAATATATTTATAAAATATTAATATTAGAAAAGAAATTTTAATAAAATAAAAGTTCAGTTCAATAGGACTTAGAATTCAAC
>JAEOTJ010000158.1 GCA_016839905.1 Promethearchaeota archaeon
AACGAGTACCTTGTAAAGGATCACAAAGAAGTCAGGTTCCATGCTCAAAAGGTGAAAGTATCAACAATTAAAAAAAGTTCTGGCGGAAAGCTAACTTATAAGTTAGGGTAGATTTTTTTTATTTTTTCAATTATTTTTTAATGAAACTATTAAATAAGCCATTATTTTATAAATAATTCGTTTCTAAGAATAATGAAACAATTAAAGGGTAGTTTCTAAATGCTAAACATTAAAAACAAATTCTATTATTTAAAATGCATAACTTTTTTATAAAAATTTAAAGAAAAAATGGTTTAAATAAATGATCATAAATAAAAATTGTATTAAAAAGCTAAAAATATCAAATATACTGACGATAACATTGCTTACAAGTATATTCATAGGTTTTACTATTGATTTTTCAAATTCTATAAAGGATTCAGAAAATTTAACTGAGGAAATTACAAATAAAATTAATTTCAATCCTAAGAATACCCCATATTCAAGCGAGGTAGGTGATATTGAATGGTGGAATGGTTCCTTTCAATATAGAAGGCAGATCAATATTACAAATCCTTATACCGAGAGTATAAATGATTATGGAGTATCATTTCAATTTAATTGGACTGAAATTAATTCTGAAGGACACATTCAAGCAGATTTAGACGATATTAGGATCGTTCAAAATGGTTCATTAGTAAAATATTATTATACGAAAAATGGTGATATCGCAACAGTTTGGTTTGAATCAAATGTAGCTGCCAATTCCTCCAATTATGATACATTCATGTATTATAGTAATAACACGGTAGGAAAAGCAACTAGTTATTACGATGATGAATGCTTTGGGATGGCTTGGTATACATTTGAAGAAGGACCTGGACAAAGTACAGCTATAGATTCAATGGGAAAAAATAATGCAGCTATTAATGGTGAAGGCACTACTGCAGTACACTCATCATCAAGTTATATGGGAAGTTATGCTTTAGACTTTGCTGATTCTCAAACTAGTGGTTATATTAATGTCCCTTATACGACTCTTAATGGTTTTACTGACTTCACATTGAGTTTTTGGGCACAACCAGGAACTAGTGGAGAATATTTAATTTCTATATCAAATATGGGAAACCATAATTACTTTTTAATGAGATCCCCTACGGCTGCAGGTTGGCATTTCTATACTCTAATGAGAAATGGTAGTGGTTATCACATTTATACAGACTTATCTTTAACTGATGCTTTAATATACTCTTCCCCAGGAAGCCCTTTAGGGGTCACACCAGGGGGTTTTATAATCGCTCAAGAACAAGATGCTCTTGGAGGGGGTTTTGCCTCAGGTCAAGCATTTCATGGAGCATTAGATGACATAAGAATTTATGGTGATAGTCTTTCACATAAGGAACTGAGTTGGCTATATAATAATTACACTTTAGATGTAAATTTATTAGAAGAAGTTGAAAGAAGTGCCGCCGTGACGTTAACTGTAAGAGATATTGATGGGAGACCCATTCCAGGAGCTGAGGTCTCTATAATTAATGGGTCTGAAATATTATATACAGCAAAAAATGGTTTTTATACACAGAATACTTCTTCAAATGGAATCGTAAGTTTTTATGGAGTTCCTTATGCGGAATACAACATAACTGTTAATTATACGTTAGAAACTGGTTATGAAGAAATCATTTATAATAGTAGCGAAATCGGGGAAACAATTGAATTTTCAGGATTACAAGAAGCAAAAACAATAATTGCTGATATTTGGACAATTGATTTTGAAATAGATGATTGGGATTATAATAACATGGACCAAGGATATATTCTTTTATATAATGATACTAACGCTGATCCTTTACTGGCAAATCTTACACTCAATTCAGGAACAGGGACACAGACATTTAGATGGTTAAATAGATCACACTATTATTATGAAGTATATTATGACAATGAAGATTATTATGAACAACACACGCGAATAAATTCGAGCACGATTATGCGTAAAGATAAGTTAAAAACAACTATTTATTATGCAAACAATACAGCACAAGGAAATTACTATATTTCAGTAAAAAATTATGCTGAAAATTCAAGTGTCAGCTATATTGGAAAAACTCGAATAATAAATACCACTATTATTTTAAGCGATATGACAGACAATCTAGATAAAATTGATATATATTATATCAATTCTGAAGGTGCTGAAAATAATCTGATTGAGCATAAAGATTATACAGTTGAGACAGAGGATACCATAAAGATTAATATCCTTGATAGTTATGAGGCTTATGGTTTGAAAATCGATATTTTTGGAGATAATTCAACAATGAACAACGGTACAATTACAATAAAGCAAATAGAAACTCATCATCAATTCGTAAGAGTAAACATGTCAAAATTAGATATATTAATCTTTGATACTTATGAAGAACCAGATCCAATAGATGGTGTAGTTGTTAAGGTTATAAATATTTCAAGTGGAAAATCAGTAGCTAATTTAACAACAATCTATGGCTATGCTTACGGACAGAAAAATTCGGAATTAAAATTCTGGTATATTCGAGATTATTATAACTTTACATTAGAATATTTTGGAGATTATCCAAAAGATTTCTATGTAAATGAAACGAATCAATGGAAACCTCCTGATTTTGTTAATTCATATAATTATAGTTTAATTAATGAGTCGTCTCTCCAATTTGGCATGACAATAAATGCATTATTATTTCAATCTCGATTTAAAGATGAAGTTGGAGAAGGCCAAGTTATAATATGGGGTCAAAATATGACGTTTCAAATAAATTATACAACCGAAGAAGAAGGACAACCTGAAGCACCTATAGAAAATCCATCTTATGTTAGATATAAAATTAAATCTTTAATCGGCGATACAGTATATAAATCTGGAGACATGAATTTTACAGGAATAATGGGAATTTATAATTTATCGTTAAATTCAAGTTTCTTGATTGGAGGTAATCAATATGAATGTGTTATCTCAGGGAGTAAAGTTGGATATACTGATCCAGTTCCAGCCTCTTTAACTTTTACTGTGAATGGAGTGCCCACTACTATTAGCGTACATAATTATTCGGTTAATCATGAAGTTCTATCTGACAAAAAAGTCTCAGAATATTTTAATGAAAAGATCAATATTACAATCTCATATTATCCGTCAGGTAGTCCAAGTTCGAGATTGCAAGGAGCTTTGTTAAGTTATAGTTGGGATCATGGTTCTGGCAACGATATAGGAGAGGATCCATTATATCCGGGATATTATACATTTACTATAAACTCTTCAAGTGCTCCTAATGCT
This sequence comes from Promethearchaeota archaeon, assembly GCA_016839905.1. The sequence continues at coordinate 3,290 of JAEOTJ010000158.1, forward strand.
GGTATATATGCATTTGATATTTCCATTTCAAAAGAAAATTACACATCAGTCAACGATGTAATATATCTTGATATTGATACAAGATTAACTTCAGTTAACGATACAACAACACTCATACATGTTGCAAAGGATGTCTATGTAACAGATGCTTATAATTTTACTTTTGAATATAAAGATATTACAGACGGTATAGATTTAAGACTTGGAGATGTAGACGAGGTATACTATTATTGGTATGAATTAGACGAAAATGGGGATCCTATAGGTAGCCCGAGTAATAACATCGATTTATTTAAGACTAATGATGATTTATTTGTATTAGATTTTCACACAGAACTACGGACAATCGGAGATTATGCATTATTTGTTACTTTTAATAAGTAT
>JAEOTJ010000159.1 GCA_016839905.1 Promethearchaeota archaeon
GGATGTGAAAAAGTATGTTCGACAAAAAATAGAAAAAAGGGAGGCACCAATTTAGTCGGGGTGAGATTAATTTGCTACCTCATATTTTTTTTGTAAATAATTCTCTTTTGTAAATTTTTTTCGAATAAAATAAAATTAAATATGTCTTCTATATATTTTTTTTAATTCTTAAAAAAAAAATGTGCATAATAATGAAAAATTATAATAATCAGATAAAATATTTTAAGATTAGAAAAAAATCCTTACCTACTTTATTCCTAATAATGATATTGCCTTTATTAATAGGAATGTCAACATTAGTCATTAAAAAAATAAATACTTTTAATGAAGTTAACAATTATTATAGAAATTATAATGATTATAATAATAAAGGCAAAGATTTTTTTGAAAATCACATTGTTAATAATATAAAATCTTCAGCAGGAGCATCTTGGTGGAACAGCTCATTTTTATGGAGACAACAAATAAATATTACAAATCCAGAAACAGTTGATTTGTTTAATTATGGTGTTAAAATAGAATTTAACTATACTACATTAGTTGCAGCAGAAAAAATGAATGATAGTTTAAAAGATGTGAGAATCGTTGAAAATGGTGTTCTGAGAAAGTTTTATATTCAAAAGGATTATCCGTCAAATAATTTAGCAACAATCTGGTTTGATACAAATATTACCTCAAGCACATCTGATACTGATACTTACATGTATTTTGGGAATAATTCCGTAGAAAGTGAGGCAGTTCAAAATGGATTAGGATGGGTGAAAAATGGTAAATTCGAGATAATACCTTCTGGCGATAATCCTACAACACATCCTTATGATCCTCTCGGTTGGCAATGGTCTCATGATCTTCCTGATGATGTTATGACAGGTACTAATTTAGAGCCATATAGTATAAATGATAATTCTCCTTATACGAGTCCTACTAATTTTCATAATTTATTAGTATCTACTTCCAGTAGGGATCAAATCACATTTGAGGGTACATATACATATAAATGGGGAACAGATACAGATCAAGCTAAAGATCAAGGTTCTGACGATGATTATGCGGGAGTTTTCTTTAGTGACCCCTTTACAGTTCCTACAGTACAAGGAGGAGGTATTACATTACATCTTTGGCGAAATATCCATGTTGATGACTTTGATGATGATTTATCACCAAACCGAGATGGCTATTTCCTTAGAATAAGTACTTATAATGGTGATCCAGATTTGCAAACGGAAAAATTAAATATTGAGAAATTTATCGGGGGATCATCATCTGTTTCTTCTCTAATTAATTATTCCTCACCTTTTAATGAAGTAGATACTGATTCTGCGGGATTAACGGGTGAATTAAATATAGATTTAAGTTCTTATATGGGACAAGAAGTATCATTAGCAATCGGGATGTTTGGAGATGAGGAAGGTGGAGATTGTGGTCTCGGTCAGATTGATGATGTTTACTTTACATATAGTCCTACCGCGACATTAATTGGAAGTGAGGAAGGTCAAAACGCAGAAGTGACCATTACAGCTAAAGATGTAGATGGTGCTGTCATACCTGGAGCAGAAATATCCTTAATAAATGCAACTGGATTATTTGAAACTCAAATTACGGATGAAACAGGTATGACTACCTTCACAGGAGTTCCTATGACCCAATATAATATAACTGCGAATTATACACTCGAAATAAATGGAACTGAAAAAGTAGTATATAATAGCAGCGCATTAGGCGTTGATTTTGATATAAGTGAGATACAAAATTCATTTGAGATTGAATTAGACATTTGGACAATCAATTTCAAGATTGCAGATTGGGATCAAAATTTTATGGATTATGGCTATATTTTACTAAGAGACAGTAAAGGAGGATCTTTACTAGGAAATCTCACAATAAACTCAGGAAATGGGACTCAATTGTTCAGATGGTTAAATCAGACTAGTTATTATTATGAAATATATTATGAGAATATTGATTATGTCCAACAATCCACCTTAATAGCTGAAGATTCAGTTACTCGAAACGATTATTTAAATAACCGAAAGTCATTATCCACTACTTTAAACGTTAATGAAACAAATATAGCTGGAGCAGGTTCAAGTTATGAAGTCGATTATAATATTTATGCAGGAAATTCAAATTCATCGGTTATTGATGGCACAAAAATTATTAATACTACTATTAAATTAAGCAACATGAATGATAACCTAACGAGCATCGATATTTACTATATAGATATAGATAATAATTATGGAGTAGGAAATAAAATCTATAGTGAATCTTATACAACTGAAACTATCGATACTATAAAGTTGAGTCTAAATAGTTCAATTAATCCATATGGCCTTAGAATTGAAGTTTTTGGAGAAAATCAAACCATATGTAATGGTAAAATTGAAGTAGATTATACACAAGTGGATAATCAATATATACGTACGAATGTAACAACCTTAAGTATTAAAATCGTTGACACTAATTTAGGAGCTCCGCTTGAAAATGTCATAGTTGAAGTTATAAATGGAACAGGCGGACAACCGATAGTTAATTTAACAACAAATGATGCGGGTTATGCACGTGGTCAAATTAATAATTTCTTAAAGTTTTTCTATATAAAAGGATATTACAATATCTCTTTAGATTATTATGGTCAATCTAGACAATTTAATGTTACATTATCCGATCAATGGATTAGTGGAGTATATGATTATAATTATAATTATAGTCTTCAACAATCTTCAACGTTAGAATTTGAAATCAATATTAATCCTACTTTATTAAATTCAAACTTTACTAATCCTTTTGTTAATTCGAGCGTAGAATGGGGGAATAATTTTACTATAAATGTTAATTTTACAGTCTCCTCAGATGGTGAAAACTATACTGCAATAGAACCTCCTGCAACAGTGACTTATTTTATTAAAACCCTTACAAGTTCCATTCTCTTTTATGGAGCTATGGATGAAAAAGGAAATGGTTTATATGAGAAAACTATGAATTCGAGTGTTTTAATCGCAGATACATTCTATAAAGTAGAGGTACATGGAGAAAAAGAAGGGTACTTGGATCCTACACCATATGTGGATGTATTTCAGGTCCTCTCAAAAAACACCAGTCTATCTGTATTAAACTATACATCTCTCGAAAATTATACTACAGACACAGTTTCTGTTTATTGGAAAGAATTAATCAATTTAACAGTGGTATATTTCGAAGAAGGAATCCCAAGCGCTCGTTTAGTGGATGCTACTCTTAGTTATAGTTGGTTATATGGTTCAGGAACTATTTATCAAGATCTGATAAAAAGCCCTGGATATTATACATTTGAAATAAACACATCCTTATCGGCAAATGTGGGACAATATCGAATAGATATTAACGCGCAGCTTCAAAATTACTCAACAATCACGAATTATGGTTTTGATCTCATAATTCTTACTCGACCTACTTCGATAAATGGAACATCAAATATTCTTCATGTAGCAAAGAATCTTTTAATTAATGAACAATATAACTTTACTTTTGTCTATAATGATACATTAATAAATGACACTCTTGGAAACTTAGATACTGCAAGCTATTCATGGTATAAATTAGATGAGAATGGAAATCCACTTAGTGGTGTTGGAAATGAAGGTGAAGGAACTTTAACTGAACTTCCTAATAAAAATTATGTTTTAGATTTTGAAACTGAACTAAAGGAAAATGGTGAATATGTACTCTTCTTGACTTTTGAAAAGAATAATTATGCGGTAAAAAATGTTATTATCTCATTAGGTATTGATAAAAGGGATATATTTTACACGTTAGATGATCAATTTATTGGGAATTTGATATCAAAATACTCGGGAGAAGCACTTCAGTTTGAAATATTTCTGAATGACTCCAGTGATCTATCTCCTTTAACTGGAGCTCAAGTTAATATGACGTTTCAATCAGTAAATTATGAATTTACAGAAGTATCAACGGGAAATTACTCAGTAAACATAATGAATTATAATTCTTTAACAGAGTTTGAAGTATTTCAAATTTATTCAGCAAATTTTACAATCAGTAAAGCCAATTACTCAACGATAGTTCCATTAATCAATGTTAAAATCACCAATAGAGATCTATCATATCTTCTAGATAATCAATTTTCAGGAAGTATTATTGAAATTTATTCAGGAGATCCATTATATTTTGAGATTCATTTAAATGATACAACAGATAATTCTGCTTTAAGTGATGCAACTCTGAATATGACGTTCCAGAGTAATAATTATATTTTCACGGATAATGGTAATGGAAATTATTCAGTCAATATAACAAACTATGTAACACCTAGCGAAGTCGAAGCATCGCTAATATATACTGCTGAAATTCGGATAAATAAGACGGATTTCTTGACAGAAACTGTTTTAATCACTGTAAAGATAATTAATCGAGAAATAGAATATATCTTGGATGAAAATATATTTAATGGTACTACAATAATGGAAATTTATTCTGGTGGGGCAATTAGCTTTAAGATTTCTGTAAATGATTCAATAATCCATATGCCTTTATCAGATGCAACTGTGAATATGACTTTTCAAGGAAAAGAATATGCATTTATTAACGGTGGTGATGGGAATTACACAATAAATACATTCGATTATCAAGATCTCAATGAATATCAAACATCTGTAACTTACACTGCAACTATATCTATTAATAAAACATATTATATTACTAAAGAATTCCAAATCACGATTGTAATTAATAAAAAAGAAATCGATTATCTTTTAGATGATGACTTTACTGGTACTTTAATTGAAATCTATTCAGGAGAACCTCTATACTTTGAGATATATTTGAACAATTCTGCAGATAGTACCCCTCTCACAGGAGGCAGCGTGAACATGACCTTCCAGAGCACTTTCTATGAATTCACCGAAAATACGAATGGAAATTATTCAATCAACATCACCGATTATACTCCCTTGGGCGAATTTGAAACCATTCAAGTTTATATGGCAAACTTGACTTTAGGAAAGGTAAATTATACAACAATCACATTTTCCATCACGGTTAAAATCATGAATAGAGAGTTTGATTACCTGTTAGATAATAACTTTACTGGCAATGTTTATGAAATTTATTCGGGAGAAGCCATTAACTTCGGGGTTTATGTCAATGATTCTGCTAATGGTTCGCCATTAACAGGAGCCACGGTGAACATGACCTTCCAGAGCACTGAATATTCCTTCACCGATGAGGGTGATGGAAATTACATCATCGATACGACAAGTTA
>JAEOTJ010000160.1 GCA_016839905.1 Promethearchaeota archaeon
ATTTATCTAATCCTCCTTTTAATTTTACTAAAAAGGACTCTTCCAGTAAAAAAAGAAGATAAATTTGGTAATCTGACGATTATTTCTAATACATTTGTAATAAGCTCAATGATATTTGCCATTATTGAAGCTCCCTTATCGGATCCTTCGTTAGGAACAATAGCATTTGTATTATTTTATATTTCAAGTTCATTAATGAATTTGGGATGTCTTTGCTTCTTGCTTTCTTTAATCATTCTATATGACGTAGAAAATAAATTTAAAAGTCTATTTCAATTCCTTTTTGTTTTCATAGGATCTCTCATTTTTCAATTATTAATGCTTATTCCAAATAGTATAAATATATCCTCTTCAGAGAATTCGCTACAAGCATATCCTATCTATAGCTTTCCATATGCTTTTGCTAATGCGACATATTATATGATATGCTTTATCATTTTTATAATTCTCAGTTTTAAAATAGTTAAAATAATTGAAAATGAAGAATTAATGAAAAAATTCAGACTATATGCTGTGGCTTATTCATTTCTTTTTGTTATCTTGATCATTATAGCAATTGATAATTGGGGCCTACATGTGGATTACCTTGGATTCTATGTTGGAAACTTAGTTTTTAAATTTATATTTTGCTTATGCGTCATTAGTTTTCTGTCTGCATTATATGCTACAAGTCGAAAATAATATTAATCTATTTAAAACAAATAAATACGAGTTGTGCTCTTTATGCTCTAGACTCGTTTCGAGATGGCAAAGACATCTATTTATACGAAACATTGATTTAAAAAATAAAAATGTTAAATTAAAGGTAAAAAAAAATTCCAAATTTTTTAGAAGTTTTTAAATAAAATTATATTAAAAAAAAATAAAACTATTTAAGCTTTCTTTCTTGAATCAACTGAATATTTTTTAATATTATTTCCTTATTAGGATCATTGTTTAGACTCTTCTTTATTTTATCTAATAGAATCTTTTTTGATATTCCTACACGGTCAAAAAACGTATTAATTTCATTAACGGCAAATGTATCATTTAAGATTTGTCTCCCTACTCGAACCATAAGTCTTATCCAGTCTTTTCTAGATTTTTTATGTTCTTCTGAGCCATATTTCAATCTTACTAATTCAGCATATTGAAGTGCATAAGAAAGACCTCCGAACCTATACAAGTCATGCATCATCGCAGCCTTAACGACAAAACAATTTGTAAGAATGGGATCTCCTTTTCCTTTTAAGATATACCCTTTGGACTCAATGCGATTAATTATTTCTTTTTCATCATAATCAATAACATGATAAGGATAAACTACTCGAGGGAGATCCTTTAGGTCTATTTCCTCATTAAGAAACCAAGTTATATCATTTTTCTTAAGAATATCCTTGAACCCTTTGGGATGGGGAAGTCCATCTTGATATGTATGCTCATAGGAGGTTTCAAAAAAATAACGAGCTACTTGATCGGGACTAAATCCAATAAATATATATTTTAAATCTCTCTTCATTGCCTCTTTAACACATATTGTATGAATCAGATCCGTGCAAATATGACAAGTTTCTAAAGTTAAACACTTTTCAGGCAAATCATAATTCATAAACAAGTATCTGTAGAGTTTTGAAAATGTTGGAATTGCCTCCTCGATAAATATATGATCTTTTTGAAGACCTAATTTTTTAAGAGTTTGTTTAATATTATTTTTAGCAATATCAGTCATAAAACCTGTATCTACAGTCACTAAAAAGGGTTTTAAGTTGTATTCATAAATAAAAGAATCTAATAATGCTGTTGAGTCTTTACCTCCAGAATATCCAATTAGACAAGAATATTCTTTTTCTCCATATTTTTTTTGAAGACCTTTAATTATAACATCCCATTCCTTTAAGTTTCTTTCTTTATCTTCCTTTGAAATGGTGGCTTTTTTCCAATTGGGAGTACTATGTGTAGGGTCAACGCAATAATTGCATAATCCCTCAGAATTTAATTGTAATCCAAATAATCCGCTCGGTAAAATACATTTCTGACAAATATTATATTCAGACAAAAAATCACTTTTTAAGTATTGTTTTTTATAAAAATCTATTTAATTAATAAAAATCTTCTCTCAATTTATTTTAATTCGTTTTTGCATAACATAGAATTTCCTCACCATTTTACCATGAGGAAATATAGATTTGATTGCATCGGAGTTATTATTCCATATATAAGTTCCTTCGAAATGAGTAATACCATTTAAAAAGGTTCCTATCTGACCAAGGTTATTTAATGCCGAAAATATCCCCTTGCCTGCATAATTTTTATTTACCATTACCGTATCAACATTCATCCAATTTATTGGTTGATCTAATAAACCTTGATAGATATTTGGTATAGCTAAAATTGCGCCTACTAGGTCTCCAGTATCTCTGTCAAAAGCTAATGGAGCCCCCATTATGCATTTGTTTAAGTCGGAATTATTTAATGCTTCTTGAAAAGCAGGAATCTTTGTATAAATATAAGGATCATAGTCTTTTATAGTATTAACTCCAAAATGAGATTTTGGAATTCTTTCATAAGAATGAATAATCTCCCCTAATCTATTCCTTCCTGAAGTATCAGGCATAGGTAAAGTCCCTTGAAAAGACTGGCTTATTAAGGAATGAAAGTCATCTTTATGTTTCCAAAATTCCTCAATTGTATAATAACCTAATCGAATATTTTCATCTACAACTCTGCCAGAGCCCCACTCCTTCTGAGTAACTTCCATACTAATATACTCTGACTCTGCTTTAAATCCCATCCTTCTAAGAAAATCAATTAAATGTGTTTTAGGAGCATTAAAGCCGACACCATATAAAAGTGGGACATTAAATCCTTCAGACTGAATACCTAATCCACCTAATCCTTTTGGGAAATTTATATTACCTCTTAACTTTTTAACTTTATTCTCACGCATATGGTTTTCTACGTTTTTAATTAACTCTCTGCAAACTTCATAACTATGCGCTGTTAGCCAGCCAAAAGTTCCACATTTTCTCCCATAACTTGTATATGTAGGATGTATCATAGACATCACAAACCCAGATACTTCAGAGGCTGCATTGGCGATAAAAAATTTAATCTGGTATTTTTCATCCCTAAAACATTTTTTAATATAATCCATTAATTCAGAAATAATATGGGGCCTTAATTTTTTTCCTATAGATAAATTATAATCAGTTAATCCTCCATTTAACTTAGATTTACAATGAGAGCATGTAAATTCATTAAATTGTATATTTCCATTACATATGGGACATTCTAAAAATCCACTGGGTGGAACATACAGTCCTTGTTTTAATGCGAATTCAATTTCATCAAAATCGGATGAGTCTATAATTTTAATCTCTTTCAAATCAATAAAGGTCATGATAAAAAAACTACTTTTTTTTAAGTAATAATAATCACCAAAGTTTGCAGAAGTATTTAAAGAAAAAAAAAAGGAGTCTCCAAAATCCAGCGATGAGGAAATAATCTAATAGGAATTGTCTCCCAAACCATAAATATTAAAGTTTTCCAATGGAAGATTAAATACCCCACTCTGATATCCAGCGATAAATCATAGATGCTGACGCTGGAGAAAACTGGATGATAAATGAAAAATATTTAAGATCAATATTAGAAGAAGGATTTTTAACACCTCAAGATTTAGAAAGTAATAAAGGTAAATTATTCAATGAAAATAAGATCATAAATAAAATAATTGAATGTCTAGGAAACGATAGTTAATTAAATATATTAATCCTTGGAAATTTGTAAAAAAATAGGAAAAATAAAGTTTTATAACTTTATTCCGTATCAGGATGGAAGTAATTAACTTGTCCTTCTTTAAATTTAGCAGGATGAATTAAAAACCAATACATCAATATAAACAATATCATATTTACAGATTCTTCAATTGTTGTAATTGTCACAATATCAAGACCAATTGCATTTAACAATAATCTCTGAAATGAAGCAATTAAATATATTAAGAATATCTTCCAAAGCATAGGAGTATTTACTTGGGGTAGATATCTATTCTGTGCTAGAAATCTAAATAGCCAAACTATAAAAAATAGTGACATTGCGGCTATTATAGTTGCCGAGATTGTTGCAAAGGTAACAGATCCTATAGTGAAGACTAAGATCAGAAATATTATTTCTAATATTATTACTATACATATAGTAATTGCTCTCTGTGTCTTCTCTGATTTTCTACCTTCTAAAACAATACTCATTGCTGGAATGAGACACATAATTATGACTGGGGCAAAAGAGAGAGCCATTATAACTTGTCGAACTTGAATAACTTGTATGAAAAAAGCTTCTTTAAAGCCTTCTGAATAAAAATAGATTGATCGATATAGGTCTAATGCTTTCCCCATAGCAGTTAAATAAAAATACCAACCTGCCAAGAAAGGAATTCCAGTCAACCTTTTTTCTTCTTGTTTTAAAAATGTCCGAAATAAAAATGTTGCCAACGCAAATGTCACTAATATTCTTATTAAAGTAACAATTGATACAACTATTAAAACTTCATTTCCTCCATATCCTTTATAGACAGTTAAATCGTGTAAATATAGATATCCTAGACCAATAACAAAACCTAAAGTAACAATAAGAAGTAAGAATTCTAAAATACTCTCTTCAGCTTCTCTTTGTTTTTTTGTTCTACTTGATATTTTGGCTTTTATTTTTTCTCGAATCTTTCCTGATCCTAGGGGATAAGATTCTACCTCAAGAGGATCAGCATAAAAATTTACTCGAGTAATACTTTCTTTATCTTCATTCATTATTTAATTTTCCCCTCCTTTTTTTTTCACAACAAAAGGAAGGGACGCGATCATTATATTTTACTTTCCCTTCTAAATCATTACTTGGGCAGACTATATCAGCATCGAGCACAACAGCTTCATTGCCTAAATTACGAAACTCCACGCTATTAGGTTTTTTAATAATATCAAATTCCAAATCCGAAGCGTTATGGAGTGTAACTCTAGTAGGTCTTATAGATTTAGTATAAATTCCATCTACGATATCATCCAAGTCTTCTTCCTTCTTACCTAATTCCGACATATATTTTTTTGTTTCCTGCTCCAATTCCAAATCTCCTTTATAAGAAGATACTAATGCCGTAGTAATATTTTTTGGAAATTCATATTCTTCGATTAATAGTTTAGCCTTTGCTAAAGCATCATCAATACTTAATCCATTATTAATAAGTGTTTTGGTAATTTCTCCTTCATAGGGAAATGATTGAGTCACTTGAGTTAGCGCATCTTTTATATCAATCTTTTCCCTATCAAGAACAGCTTGCATAGATTTTATAAGTTTTTTGTTTACTTCCTCTGAAGCGATTTTTGCTATGTCCCTTAAATCCATAATAGAAACCTTTTATATTTATTTAAAATAGAAAAAAAACTTTGTTTTTTATATATATTTATCATTTTGTTTTATTTAAATATTTAATAATTCTAATTTTTTTTTGATTATTATAAAAAACTTTTGATAAATATATTTAAACTTCAATAACTAACATTATAATATAACTGTAAATTTTTCTCAATGTATAATATAAATAAGAGAAGGCTATATCTTCATAAGGATGTAA
>JAEOTJ010000161.1 GCA_016839905.1 Promethearchaeota archaeon
AAAGTAAGAGCATACATAAAAAATCTATGTTGTTCAATATGGATTTGATTATTCGGGTCAGACCATAAGGGGAACGGGACATTATGAGCTAAATCATATGGCATTGTTGACCAGCTAGACTCACGGGGATTCTGAGATCTTCCCTCAGGAAACCTATCAATAATCTCCGAAATCGTACATATTTTAACATCATCACGATGAGGTACTTGGTTGAATAAGGGAATTAAAAAGTTTTTAATAGCGTGCTTAACATGGTGACCAAATGTTTCTCCATCCATAGCAATAACCACATAATAGTCCTCAGAAGTATGCTTATAATAGAGGCGGTTTATAAAAGCATCAACAGTATTAATTTTATCAAATGCACAATCAATAGAGATGTAGTCATCCCGAAAAATAAATTTCAAGCCATTTTGGTGTTGAGATACAGTTGTGGTTGGAAACTCTGGTAAAATATTTGCAATTCCACTCATAATTATCCACTCGTAACCCATTTTTCGCACTGTAGATATAACTTTCTCTGATATTGCCATTTCGGGAGGAAAAAATCCCTTCGGTTTAAACACATCCCCAAAATATTGGTTATTTGTTTCTTCATTTAGTTTTATTTGACGCTCAATTTCAGGTTCCGGGATGAGAGGTAATAAAGGATGGAATTTTCCCGACCCTGTAAACTCAATTTGACCTTTCGATGCAAGCGTTGCAATACCTTCAATGATGTCATTATATCCGAAATCGTTTAATTGCTCACTTAAAGTACCATTGATATTAAGCGTGATTTTAGCGTCTGGGTGATTTCTTAGAGCATTAAGAATAGGTCTATAGGACTCATTTACAATCTGTTTAACGACGATTGGAATCTGTACAGGAGGCTGATAAATATGAAATAAGAATGCAAAATATACAACCATATAATTTGGAATATTCTACTTTTTTTAGATTTTTAGTTTTCTTTTTTACATTAAAAACTTAAATAAATTAGACAATGGTTTAAAGATTTTTGATAACAAATATCGAGTTCTAATTTGTTATTTACTTTATGGGAATGTAGAAATGAATTTTAATTCGATTTTTAAAGAAATTAAGATTGGAAGCAGTAAATTAGCACATCATTTGAATCAGCTTATAAATTTAGGTTTTATTAAGAAAGATAAGTTTGAAGATGGGATGAGAGGCGAATCATCATATAAATTGACTTCTCTTGGAGAAGAATTAATTAAAGATATCATTTCATTTTTCAAATTTACATAAATTTTCATAAATAATTACAATACCCATTTTTTTATTGTAAACAATAAAGATATTTTCTATATTTATAGCCAAATCACTTTGATCTTTATTGAAGTCTCCCTTTTCATTAATTAAATTAATAATTTATCTATATTCATATTTCTTAAATGAGATATGATAAGAGTTCCAGCAAAAAGAATTTATCAAATCATTTTTTTTAATTATCGTAACTTGTCTTACAGACTTATGGGAAACCACTATAAAATTAAGGGAATATAACACATTTGAAATGCCAAAAGATGATAGATACCATATGGGCATCTATTATTGAATAAAAGAGTAAAAAATTTAATAATTATTAATCATCATATTGTACTTAACTAAAAGACATCTAAATTGATTTATTATGGAAATTGAAATCCTAGAACCTCGACAGAAGAAAATTTATAATTTATTTCTAAAAATTAATAAGTTAGCTTCCCAAGCTTATTTAGGAACAATTTATACGCTTAAGCAAGAAGTAAATCCGGATAGGTTTCAACAAGCTGCTAATTCAATACGTCATATCACTGGACTTATCTCTAGAGAGGTAAACATTGATTATGATGAAAGTGAATATAAGAAGTTAATTAATTATAATGTTGAATTAAGTAAATAAAGAATTATACATTAATTCTTTCATACCAAATTATTTGATGATATAATAATGAATAGTACAACCTTTACGTATAAAGATCAAGACAATGTGGAGATTTTTGTATATAAATGGGAGCCAGAACAACCTCCAAAAGCTGCTATACAAATCGCCCATGGAATGGCAGAACATGCTGCGAGATATGCTCACGTGGCGGAAGCTCTCTGTAATGCAGGTTATATTTGTTATGCGAATGATCAACGAGGGCACGGCAGAACTGCAGGAGACTTAACAGAAGCGACCTTAGAAGGTAATGCAGGTAATCTAGGCCCAAATGGCTGGAAAGGAACATTAAATGCAAATCATGAGCTCACAAAAATCATAAAAAACGAAAACTCAAATCTTCCCGTGTTTTTCTTAGGTCATTCGTGGGGCTCCTTTTTAGGTCAAGATCTTATTCAAGAATGGGGTAATGAGTATAAAGGATGCATCTTGAGTGGGAGCAATGGTGTGATGATCCAACAAGTTATAGATGTAGGGAAAAGCGTTGCAGAAAGTGAAATACAAAAAAACGGTCCATATGCACCTTCAAAAAAAATGGACAAGTTATCTTTCAAGCCATATAATAATCCTTGGAGAAGAGAACCGGGTGCTACTGACTTTGAATGGTTAAGCAGGGATAAAGACGTGGTTAACAAATACGTTGCTGATCCATGGTGCGGATTTATTTCACCTGCTAGTTTTTTCTTAGAAATGCTCACAGCCTTTGAAAAAATTTGGGATGAATCAAACGAAATGAAGATCCCTAAAGATTTGTCCATATATTTTTTATCTGGTTCTCAAGATCCTGTAAGTCTACAGACCAAAAGTTTAATTCCATTGATTGAACGATACAAAAGTTATGGCATTAAAGATGTAAATTATAAGATTTACGAAAATAGTCGTCATGAAATATTCAATGAAATAAACAAGGAAGAGGTTCTCCAGGATATAGTAAATTGGCTGAATTCCCATCTCTAAATAAATTATTTATGTAAAATTCTAAGATTCTTATTTTTTTTTATTATAATCCTCCTTTTAATTTTCAATCCTATTTATTTCTCAATAAGATACCAGAAATATGGATTTGAGATACTTGAACATTTAATAATCCCTAATATTGATGTACCACTTTGGTGCATGTTAAGACAAATAAAAAAAGCTTGATGAATGAGTTTAGTGAACTCTTTTTATGAAAACCTTTCTTATTTTTTATTTTTTAATCATTAAATTAATCTAATAAAAAAGGACACTAAGAAAATTGCCTCTACTTTCAATAAGTATATATACACAATATGATCTAGTATACATAGAGATGATATTATGAAAGTGCTTTCAGTAAGATTAGATGAAGAAATAGAGCGAAAGTTAAGAATCCTAATGGAAAAATTAAAAATCATAGATAAATCAACTTATATTCGACAACTATTGGACAAAAAACTTTCTGAGGAACTTCAAGAACAACTCTGTAAGGAAGTTGGTGAAAAACAAATCAGTGCTTGGAAAGCCGCAGAAATAGCGGGGATTTCGCTTAGAAAAATGCTATATAAATTAAAGGAATATAATATTTCGGGAATAGATGAAATATCTCTTAAGGAAGATATTAAATTTGCGTTGGAATGAAAATCTATCATGATTGCTATAGTAAATGCATCTTCATTAATTTATTTAGGAAAAATTGGCGCCCTCATGTTGGTTCCTCAGCTTTTTTCACATTGTTACACCATATTATTGGTGAAAGAGGAGGTTCTTAGTAAAAAAAACACTCCAGAGCATTCCATTCTGGAAGAAGTCTTTTCGGATTGGTTAAAAATAAAAGAATCAAAAAACCAAAATCTTAGAAAAAGGTTGGAAGAAATGCAGACTCACCTAGGAGAAGCCTCAATCATTGCTCTAGGGAAAGAATTGCAAGAAAAAGTAGAAGAAAATGTTATTCTCATTGATGAATTAGCTATTCGGGAAATTGCACGAACATTAGAATTGAATATAACAGGAACTATAGGTGTTATTCTCAAGTCAATGCGTTTGGAAATAATTACTAAGAAAAAATGTAAGGATTTCATTCAATCACTTGTGGAAAACACCACTTTTAGAATATCGGCGTTAATGTATTCGAAGATTTTTAAAGAAATTGATAATTTTCACGCTAAGGAAAAAATTCATTAATAGAGTTCGTAAAATCTTTTTTTATTTTTTTTATTTATTCGATTCACAACTTAGCTGTCTTAATTCATTCCAATCTTTAAATTCTAACAATTACACGAATTATAACCTCCTATCACGCTCATTTTCTAATAGAAAGCGTT
>JAEOTJ010000003.1 GCA_016839905.1 Promethearchaeota archaeon
AAATTCTTATAAATATTGATCTTCTTTATAGAATATAATAATCTGATTACTATAAAGGATTCTTTAAAAATACTTATGATGGGATCAAATTGGTACCAAAAATAGAGCAAAAAATGGAAGCATTATTTGGTTTCTTCGGAGTTTTAACAGCATCTATATTATTAGTAATAGCTGTTTTTTTCACTCCAGGATATAGCCCATTAGATAGACCTGTGAGTAATTTAGGACGTGGGGCTGCAAAATCATTATTTAGTATAGGATTTGTAATCGCAGGTTCACTGAGCATTCCTTTTTTCATTTCCCTCGAAAGGGAATTAGTAAATATTAAAGAGAGTATCCGGAGACTTGCGACAGGGGTTTCCATATTTTCTTCAGTTTGCATAGCTTTAGTCGGGATAATTCCAGATGACACAATTCCCGAATTATTTATGATGTTCCATGGTTTCGTAGCATGGGTTAGTTTTGTTGGCACATGTTTTTATATTGATCTCTATAGTGTTTTAATGTATAAAGGGCCTAAATCTAAATTATATACAGGACCAAAATTTAAAAAATTTTTATCTTATTTTGGGTTTAGCATAACTGTAGTACTTTTAATTTTCTTTTTTACACGTCTACACTTAATTGAATGGATTTTAACTGGTTTTATAATATTTTGGATTCTAATTACAGCAATTCAAATGATTTCATTTAAATTCTTTAATATTCCGGGTGTTTATTATAAGCGCACTCAATTCCCTGAAGCTTTGAAGATGTTTGAAGGAGCACTTCAGATTTTACAACGTCTCGATTTGAGTAAAGAACCAATAACAGAAACTATTAGAGAAAATATCGAATTCTTGAGAGAGCAGTTAGAAAAAGAAGAATAATTAGTAAGAGATTTAGATGATAATATTCTTAAAATATACTAATTAGCAATTTATTTAATCTCTTATATAATGATCCGCTCTACATTTTAAACATTGAAAAGTATAACTATTTATATCTTTGAAATTATTTTTTTCTCCACAATGTGCACATATTTTGTTAATGATTTCTTTCCCATTTTCATTTATTTCTTTTGAAATTCGCATTAAAAATAATTTCTCAGGTTTCTTTTTGCGTTCATAGTCTTTTAATGATTGAGTTTTGATTAATGTCTCTTCAATCCTGTCTAAAATCTCAATTCTTCGAGTATCAAAATCTTTACTTTTTTCATGTTTCTCTTGTAAAGGAGTGACCATAAATCTTATTGCCTTTAATCCGAATTGATGCTCATATTTAAGTTTAATAGAATATGACAGGTTCTTTGTTGTTTTTTTAATATCACAAGCATTGATTATTGGAAAATTGTTTTCAAATTGACCTAGTGCTTCATCAGGAAATACATTATTCATTTCTCTCTCTAATGCCCATTTGATTGATTTTTCTCTTTCTTTTTCGTCTAATGTAGAAAAAGCCATTAATGAAGCACCTACCAATCCTGCTAAATACCATCCACCTAAGATTAAATTTTTATTCATTGGTATTCGCTTTAAAGTGCCCATCCCTCCAAGTCTTAAATTTGTCAAATATAAATTTCCTTTAAAGAATTCCCCATATCTTTCTAACTTTCCTTTAAAAGATGTTACTAGATGTTCTCGTTCATCTTGCATGATTGACCTAAATAAAATCTATTATATTATCTAATTACCCATATTGAGCTTATAGTATATTCTTTTTCTAATTTTATTAATTATTCTAGTATTTTCCCATTTGGTAACACCATGTCATATTCAGCATAAAATCCACCTAAATCTTTAATAGCATCTTTAAGAATGATATTTGAAATATCATATTTAGATTGTTGACTTTTTAAATAATTAGCAATCGTCCCATTTTGAGCATGAATTTCTTCTATCTTTATAAAAGTCTCTGTTAGTTGTCGAAGAGCCGGTTTAGTATTATCTGCAATATCTGGAATTAGTTTTACATTATAAAATGGGAGACTTTCAAACATATCTTTCGGATTTAATCCAGGTTCATTATTCATGATTTCAGCACTAATATCAAAAACCATTTTCCCTTTTCTAATAACATTACCATTAATTTTATTTTTCTTGGGTTTTGACAAGTTGATTTCTGCCATTTTCTTAGGAATCCCCCATATCTCTCTTCCTGCTGTTAAAGCTACATCGTCATCAACATATATACTAAAAACATACATTCCAGGTTTATTTTTATATGTGCAACTTAACAAGAGCAATGCTTCATTATAAGGACCAATAGAAGTATCAGGATATTCTAATATGATAAGCGCATCAAGACTACTTTCTATGGACACCAATTCAGGAGGTAAATAATTCTTTTTGAGATTTGGGATACATTGAAACATTAACGCAAGAGCACGAGCTCCTTTGTAAATAATAGGAGGGGGTGGATATAATCCATTCTGTCGTGGCATTGAATATTCAATATTCTCGTTATTTTCTAGCATACTCTTATCTTCTCCTTTTTAGGGGGTGGTTATAAAGGCACAACGATATGTGTTTGGGTTCGATCAACACCCTCGATTTTATGGATTTTAGCTAAAATGGTTTTTGCGATAGTTTCAACATCTTTCCCTTCGACTTTTGTTATGATATCAATTCCTCCTGTGACCGGAAAAGTTTCCTTTACCTCTGGAATATTATTTAATTCCTTTACAACAGACACAACAAAACCTGCTTTAGTTGTCATTAAGACAAAACACAATGTCACTTTTTACACTCGCCTTATTAAAATTATTTTAATTATAGTTAAAATTATCATGAGAATTTAAAAGTTTTATACTTATTTAGGGAAAAAGCACTCGCTCAATTAAAAAGTAGAAGAAGATTGCACTTCCCAAATATAAAATCATTACGATAAAAGCTATGGGAAGTTTGTACCAATGCTTTTTTTCCTTGAGCCTTTCATAAAAATAATAAGAACTTAAACCTAAGATAATCTCGGGTATAATAATATATAAAGCAATATGACCGATCATTACCACATTCTGAGCATACCAAGATTGAAGCATCCACATCAATTGTTCTGATAACCCAAAAATTAATAACGACATCAATACAACTGAAAGATAGCCTATTCTTTTTGAATAACGATCTTGAAGCTGCTGACCTATAAACAAGATTAAAAATAAAGGAATGACCCATAAAAACGCCATATATCCTGAAACAGTGCCAATTTTAAATAAACCATCTTCTGGAAAAACTAATACATCAAGTTCAGCTGATAAAACCCAATCTGGCCATATCTGAAAAAGACTGATAAGAAACACAAAGAACCATATATATAACCACGATTTGTGCCCTTGCCAAATACCAACAATTATAATCAAGAGATTGTAGATAATTACTAAAATAAATAACTTAACTCCTATTTCACTACCAAACGGTATTAAAATTATAAGCACACATGAAACAATAAAAGCTAAATGAGTAAATAAAGCATCTTTTTCAATTTTAGATATTGAATCAAGCATTTTCTTCTAAATTTTCTCTAATATTTTTTATTAGAAAATTAATTGTTTTTATTAACTTTAATTAATGTGAGCAATTTATACAGTGAAAACCATGCAGGAAGAAATTAAAGATTTGGCTATTGGTTTCATAGAAGAATATAAGGAATTAAACTCGATCCAAACGAATTGGAGAGAACCACTCGTAGCGTTTGCAAATGCTAAAGACCCACTTTTTCAGCAATTAAAGCAAGTTGTGGATGAAGATCATAAAATGCCGCAGGAATTACTCGAAGATGCTAATAGTGTGATTAGCTTTTTTATTCCATTCAATGAGGAGGTTGTGCTTAGCAACACGAGTGGTCCAAATGCTTCAAAAAAATGGGCTATAGCCTACGTCGAAACTAATAAAGTAGTAATAGAATTATCAACATTTATAGCAAATTTTTTAAAAAAAGATAAACATAGTTGCGTTGAAATAGCACC
>JAEOTJ010000162.1 GCA_016839905.1 Promethearchaeota archaeon
AATCCTTCGAGAAGAAAGAAATATTATGATTATCCATGAGGATATATCTACCGTTGGAACGACGGGAAGTCACGCCTTTGGAGAAAATGTAAGACCTAAAGAGATTTTTCGGAATCTTTTTAGGCAATTTTCGAGGAAAAAGGAATCTCGCTTTTAAGGGCGAGTAGTTCAATTAACAAATGCACTTATTATAAAATTGATAGCGATTTTATTATTTTAATTGATTAAAATAAGAGAAAAGAATTAATTAAATTACAGTGTAATAGGCCCGCATATTCCCCCAAAACGTCATTTTATGAGGTCGGTAATAAAACAGGTCTCCACGATCTTTATGCCCTTAATAGGAGCGATCTTTTCTTCTATGAGCGGGTTAAATTGCTCGATCGAAGGGATCTCAACTTTAATAAAAAGTCCACAATCTCCACTTAATCGCCATATCTTAGTAACTTCTTCAAGTTGTTTCAATTCTTTTATAATTTGCTTAATTTCTTTAAAATCTGGTTCTATTTTTATAGTAGCACGGGTTTTTGGTTTAGAATTTATGTTATACTCTATAGTAAACTTTTTAATTATCCCATCATCTTCTAATTTTTTAACCCTCCGCCTTACTGTTGCTTCCGTTTTACCAACCTGCTTTGAAATGTCATTAAATGAGGTTCTACTATTCTCTTTTAGCAAATCAAGTATTTTTAAATCAATAACGTCGATTTCTAATCACCTTTATAAGACTTTATACCTAAATGTAATAAATTAATTATTAAAATGATATATATAATTATAAAATGTGATAATTTCCTTATAAATTTTTTTCTTTATTGTACCTAAAACACTAAATTTATTTTACGAAAATAAAATTTTGTCGAAAAGTAAGAATAAAATTTTAGAAAAATGTTAAAAAACACTATAAAAAATACACATCTGAGATATAATAGAAAAAACATTTCAGAAATGATGTTAGGTCTACGTAAGAAATGTGAAAATCATGTTTTAAGAAATGGTAAGAATACCGAACCATTTTAAAATCAATATAATAATAAATTCTTTCAAACTTAATTTAGGAGATTTTTAAAATTTTTTTTGTATTAACTTAAATATTTTTTACCAAAAAATTAAAATAAATAATAATTTAAATAATATTATAAAGATTATTTTAAAGAATTGATGATAAGAGGTTCAAATCGTGTCTAACGATGTTCCGGATAAAATAAAGGAAAGTCTAAAATCTATAGGATTAACTGATTATGAGATTTCTATTTATTTAACTCTAATCTCAAAAGGGCCAATGGACGCTCGCGAGCTTTCTGAATCCAGTGGTGTTCCATATTCTCGAATTTACAATATTTTAACCCAATTAGAAAAAGATAAAATGTGGATTTTAAAAGAGGAGACAAGCCGTCCAAGCCGTTACTTCGCAAAATCGCCAGACGAGGCATTAATAATCGCAAAAAAGCAATATAACGATAATTTCGATGGGCATTCCAATGAAATCATCCGAAATTTAACCCCGATCTACCAATCACATGACACGCCCATTAAAATTGCATTATATGTTCATAGGGGCAGGGATATATGCATGAACAGGTCATTAAGTCTTATAAAAATGGCAAAGACGTCAATATTTCTAGTTTTAACAGAATTCGATTTCTTGGGCGTGTTCTATGAGGATATAAAGAAAGCAAGAGCTAGAGGGGTTACAAATCTAAAATTGCTAATTGAAGAGGAGGCAAGAAAGGATGAAAAATTTAATGACATGTTAGAAAAATATGATTCTATTTGCGATATTAAATCTCGAGATCAAGTATTCGGAAATTCTATAATAGTTGATGAGGGTGTGGATGCTTTTGTCATTTTGACACAAAAGTTCTTCAAGAAACTTTCGTATTTTGGGATTACGACGGATCACATCGCCATGGGCCCAGCTTCTGTTTTTTATTTTAACTACCTTTATGAATCAGCAAGTGAAGTTGTTTTTAAATAAAAAAGAGTTATCATGAAAAGTTAGAGTTATTTAAGAAAAGCTCTCTTCCCTAGAAAAATAAAAAGCTCACCAAGCTCGAAAAGAGTCAAGGGTTTGATCAGATTTGCCATATCGCTTCTCATTTCTGTTTTATCCTTCCCAGATAAGATAAGTTTCTCTACATCTTCAATGTAATCATCCATATTTAGAAATAGAATTTCAATTTTTGCAACACCCGTCAGTTCTTCGAGGTCTGTCTTAAGATGCCTCTCAAGTTCATTTAAAAAATCCAACTTAAGTATTGGTTTTAGATCATATTCCTTTATTAACCTATTAATTTCTTCTAAAACTACATTTATAACTAAATTAAAATCATCCGTTTCTTTATACCGGGGTATGAATAAATCGCTAATAATTATCTCAAATAAGGTTTTAGGTGCTTTTGAGTCAAACTCTATTTCATTTCCGTTGGATAATTTAATCATTTTAATTTTAACCATGTATTACTCACGCCTTAAAAATTTAAAAAAATTGTTTTTAATAATAATTAGATATTAGTTTTTATATTATTTTTCTTCATTTAAAGTATCATTAATATTTTTTTTTTTTTGATTTAGTAAGTGAAATAAAACCATTCCTTTTAATAATTATTTGATCCTCCGTTCGGGCGCCTCCTAATCCAGGAAAATACAACCCTGGTTCTATAGTAACGACCATATTTTCTTTTAAAACATCCTTAGAAATGGGTGATAAAAAGGGATTCTCATGAACTTCAATCCCTACACCATGACCAAGGCTATGAATAAATTTTTTACTCCCTTCCTCATTCTTATTCTTAAAGAATTCCCTTGCAAGTTTATCCATTTCAGCACAGGTAAGTCCAGCTTTGATATTATCTAATACATATTGTTGGCATTCATTTACTAAATTGACCAATTTTGCCTTTTCAGGATTGATTTTTCCAAAAATGAAAGTTCTCGTCATATCAGAACAATAACCATTATACTTGGCTCCAATGTCTACAATTATTAGATCTCCATCTTCAATCTTTTTATCTGATGTTGTTGAATGAGGATAAGCTGAATTTTCTCCAGACGCAACAATTATATCAAATGAAGTTCCATCTGAACCAGCTTTCCTCATTGAATACTCTGCCTCCGCGGCTAACTCCCTCTCCGTCATTCCCTCTTTAACAACTTTAATAATCGTATTAAATCCAATATCGCCTAATTGCGCCGCCTTTTTCATTCTCTTAATTTCTTCAGCTGTTTTTATCGTTCTTGCATCTGATAGAATCCCTGATATTCCTATAAATTCTGAATTTGAATATTTATCTTTCCAATCGTTAAACTTTTTAACGGAAATATGATCATCTTCAAAACCAATCATTTTAATATTAAGCTTGTTGATTTCATTCTCCATATAATTCATATCTCCTTGTGGAATCTTCTTAATCTCAATTAGGTTTGATAGATCAGCATCATTATCAATTTTTTTTTTAACTTCATCATATTCAAGCATATTTAAAAAAATCTGAATTCTTCTCGATCGATCTTTAGGTTCCTCTCTTAGAATTAGGATTAAAATATCACTTACTATGTTAAATCCAAGAATATATATCAAATTCTCAGGCTTAGTAATCATTATTGCTCCAAATTCTCCATTTACAAATTGCTCATGGTGTATAATTTGTTCTATCTTTTTTAAACTCAACTTTTTTCAACTCTTTTCATATTTAATTATTTTGCATTCATTATCAACAATTATTATATCAGCATGATGTTCTCTAATTACCTCGTCGTAATTGACGACGCGTTTCTCTTCTTTAACAGTATCCAAATCATTCTCACAAGCTATTTCAAAAGCTTCACTACCATTAAATATTACATTTTTATTAAATCTTAAAATTAAATTAGAAACTCTCCAGAAAACACCAGGATCCGCATCTATTATTTTTACTTTAAGATTGTATCGGTTTATGATTTCTTGAATGATGCTGAATGATACACCTTCAAATTTTTCATCAATCTTGCATAAAATAAGATTTTTAAGTTCTAAGGGAAGTTTAAGTTTAATTTGACCATCTCCCCTTAAAATTTCTAAAGAAAATTTTTTAGAAATATAGTAAATAATATTTTGTCTTTCTTCATCAAGAAATGTATGGCTCCAATCGATATATTTATTTGATTCTAGTATTAATTGGTCATTTTTTAAAAAACAAGTACCTTCCCAATCATTACCAACAGTTCCAAATTTCCTACTCACAGTTAATTCATATTTGAATTTTGCCTTACCCTCTGAAAAATACAGAACATCTAACCTGTATTCATGCGTTTCTCGCCTAGTACGATACTCAAGTACGTAGTAATGTCCAGAAATGTCCTCCATTATAATTATTTCCTTGCAATTACTTATTTATATTAAATGGGTTTACTAAAAAATATAAAAATTTGGATAAAAAAAAGTTAAAATTTTATAAAATTTTTAAAATTCAGTTTTTTATTTATATCAAGGAATTTACCCCGAATTAAATGATTTCATGTAATGATTTAAGTTTTTTAAAAGAAAGGAGTAGAAAAAATCAGAAAGTATGATATTTTATATAAAGTAAAAGGAGACGTATTTATCTAATAACAGGATTAAGGGTTGAGGTATTTTTGCTCGTATCTACGAGCTTTAGGTATAAGAATATATTTTATTATCATATTTTCAGATCTTTTTAAATTGTATTTCTTGTGTAAACCTTTAGTATGGTAATATTTAAAGTTGATCATCTCCTATGACAAAAGGGAAAATCTAATATCAATAATTTATGAGAATATTTGCAGACAATTGAGTCTTAATATAATATATCTCTCATATTATCTACTTTATATGGTTATTGGCAAAGGACTCCATCTATAAATCACATTATTGGAATCCCAAAAGTTAAACCTCATAAAGAACTATTTTTCCATTAAAATTCTTAATGTTATCGTTCGCATTTTTAACTCGAAGTATTATTGATATCTCTTAATATATTTTCATAGTATCATTCTCAAGGTGTTAAAAGAGTGAGATAAACATATATAATTAGTCTTTATACATATATTATATTAATTTTCGATGGTTCAAGTTAAGATATTAAAATGATATCACAGATTTTTATCATAGCATCAGGGGGAAAACTATGTTATTCTAAGAATTTTTTAGGTCAAACTAATGCAGACAGCGATATAGTTAGTGGATTTCTGACTGCCTTTAGAGACCTTGCTCAAGAGCTCGAGGCAGGAGAGATTAATAGTTTCAACTTTCATAATTTTAAATTTTTTTACGACCATGATGCTGAATTAAACATACTATTCATAATCGTTATCGATATTGACGATATGGAAAAAGAAGCGAGAGATAAATTAGAATTATTAAAGAACGAATTTTTAAAAAGATATCGGGAGCATTTGGTTAATTGGAGGGGAAATATCAAGATTTTTAAGGAGTTTGATGAATATGCAGAAGATCATATTTTTATCCCTCCTAAGGTCTTATTGGTAGGAGAAGATGGTGTGGGAAAATCTACGATAATGAAGCTATTTCCTGGAGAGGTCGTGTTAGAATTAGATGAGGATTTAAACGAGGTCATTGAAAAGCCCATTACCGTGTCTGGTTTAGAAGGGATAAAACAGTTCATATTGCGAGAAATAAGTCTAAAAGATTTAGTGGATAATTCAAAACAATATCGGTTATTACTAAATACAGTTGAAATAATTTGTATTGTCGTTAATTCCATGGCAGAAAATTTACAAAGTACTAAAAAATTATTTTTCCAACTTAAAAATCTCGTAAAAAAAGCTGATTTTTATGTAATTGCTAACTTTCAAGATTTAAAAGATAAGGTGCTTGAACCAGAAAAGATTGAAAAGGAACTTGGCATAAAAACTTACCCCTTTTCACCAAATCAGCCTGATGCGGAGATTACCATGTTTTTAATAATAGGAGATATATTAGAGACATCATTTCAGGATGATTACATGAAGTTGCTAAAAGCTCTAGTTCGTTAAATGAAAATTATTACTTTTACCTTCCTTTATCAGTAAAATTATAATTTATATTTCAGCAATATTTAAAAGATTGAGTACCCATTAAATAAATAGAAAGAGATGTTTTGAGTTAAATGGAAAAAGAAGAATTTTTAAAGCTTTTACCAAAGCTAATAAGGGAAAACGATGATGTAAAAGGTGCCATAATTACTGCCTTATCTGGTGTCGTGGCAACTAAAGATGATATTCGACAGGTTATTGAGGAATTTGACAAGCGATTTGAAGCAATGGACAAGCGATTTGAAGCAATGCAAGCACAGATGGACAAGCGATTTGAAGCATTACAGTTACAAATTAATTCAAATTACACAGAACTTCGGTATGCCATTGATAATTTGGGTTCTCGAACGGGAAAAGGCTTGGAAGAAATGGTCTTAAAGTTATTAATAGAACAACAAAAATTAAAAGATATTGAAATATCCAATATCGAAAGAAAAACAATAATGGATGAAGTTGGCGATATTTTTCCAAGGGGATACTCCACAGATATTGATATCTTAATGGAAAATGGTAAAATAATCTTAATGGAAATAAAATTTAAAATAGATAATAGAGATATTTATCATTTTGTACAAGTTAGCAAATTATATGAGAAATTATATCAAAAACCAGATGAATTATGGGTTTTAACTTTAGAAATATCCCCTAAAACTCTGAATGTCTCTAAGGAATTTCCTGTAAAAGTTATTTATGGAAAAGTTAAATGAATTGTTCTTTTTATATCTTAATTACATTAGAGCTAATTGGATGAGTTGAGATAGATAAATAGAGATCTTAAAAGTTATCAAGAAAGATTATATTCATTTAAGATTAAAAAATTGAATATTTAAGATATTATCATTCAAGTTCTATTTTCGCTTGAAATTTAACTAATTTTGCATCCTCATTATTTGGGTCGATTTCTAAAGCTCGTTCAAAAAATTCAATTGCCGTTTCATATTCCTCTAATTCATGATAACAAAATCCTATATACATCCAGCTATTTGATGATTCCTTTCCAAAATCTATTGAATTCTCGAAACTTTCTATAGCATCTTCAATTACATCTAAGTGATAGCAAGCGACTCCTTTTTGATACCACAGATTAGGATCTTCGGGGAATATCTCAATACTGCTTTCTAGGAAGTCTCGTGCTTCATCATATCTTTTTAATTTTAATAATGATAATCCTATATTTACTCTTGAAGTAATGTTATAGGGATCTAATTCTAAAGCTTTCTTGAAATTATCTAGGGCTTCATTCAATTCATTTTGTTCTCCTAATGTCACCCCCCTACCACGCCATGCTTTTGAAGAGTCAGGTTTAAGTTTTAAAACATTATCATATGCTTTAATTGCCTCTTCATACTTCTCTAATTCCGTTAAACATTGACCTTTATGAAACCACGCCTCATCATCTTTTGGATTGTCATTGATTGCCTTATCAAAGTATTCAATTGCTTCTTTATATTCCTTATTAATCTCTTTTTCAATTCCTTTATATCTCCAATTCAGCATTCAATGAAATGAATCTCTAAGAGCTGTAGTGTATATTTATACTGCTCCAAGATTTGCAGCTAATTCATAATTACTGTAATGCTCTTCATTTTCCCTTTAGTTTATAACTTAATTCCGCAATATTTATAAGAGAAAAATGGTCTATTTAATTATATGAAGATTAAATATATGTCTCCGCTCTCAGAATTGAAAGCAGAAGTGCGACCATTTTTCTCTAATGAAAATATGATTGCTTCTTTTAAAAATTTTTGTGCTTCAATTAAATCTCGAATGCGGAGTTCCAAAAGAGGAAAAAATGCAAAATATCGTGCTGAGGACTTTCTTAGGATCTTTTTTTATTCCGAAATTACTGGAAGGTCAATAAATAGTGCCAGCGAGAGGCTTAATAGGTGTTTAATGGGGACAAAGAGAGGACTGCGGAAGGTCTTTGTTGATGGGCGGAAAGAACGAGTAGTTCCACATCAGACAGATGTAAATCGCTTTCTTAGAAGGATTGGATTGAGGAAAGCTAAAAATATACTGCGGGAATGCTTGGACAGCCAACTAATGGAAGTATTAAGGCTAGGACTCATTTCTAAAAGGGTGAATATTCTAATAGACTTCACTGAACACGATTACTATGGGAAAAGACGAGATAAAATGATTAAAGGAACGAACCGAGGCCGAGGGACGAACAGAATGCGTCATTATCTTGGATTTTCAATTATCTCTGGCAATACACATCTTTTTGCAGGACTAGCGCACGTAGCAAAAGGCCAGGCTAAAACACCCATAATCATGACTTTCATTGAACATATCATCAATCTGGGGTTTGAGGTGGGTTATGTGATGGCCGACAGGGAGTTCTACCAGGCGGAGTTCGCATCCGAGGTTAAAAAGCTTAAAGGTGACGTATTAATGCCATCCAAGGCATATCTTAAGGTTAAGGGATTTATCGATGAATACTTGAAGGAAAAGGGAAAAAGAATTCGCAGATACACGATCTCAAGCGCTCCTGGAAGCAAGAAGGTGTATAATCAATCCGTCTACCTTATAATTAAGGCAAAAAAGGGTTATAGCTTGTCCGATGTTAAAAAGGATCTTAAAGCGGGGAGATTGACGTTGACCGATACCAAGGATCTCTTGTATGCAATAATAACAACTAGGCGACCCAATGGCGACAAGGGCTCTTGGGCATGCCGCACAGCAGGACTATATAGACGAAGATGGAATATAGAGACTGGCTTTTCCGACTTAAATCGCATGGGACGCCGCTGGAAGTCAAGATTCGATAACACGCGATATTTAGATATGATGACGCGTATGTTGCTCTATAACTCTTGGAAAATCAACCGAACTTATCTTAATAAACGAGAGAAAAATGCTGCAAAAAGGGACCGTTGGACGCTTCAGATGAACCAAGACTCGTTGGAAGCCGTCTTTATGGAGGCTTAGGGAAGCTTGGCATCATAATTCTGCGGGGGTGAGAATTATATCGGATTGGAAAATAAATAAAATTTTTAAAAATAAATTACTTCATTGAATACTGCCAATTAATGAATTTATCTCGATCCAACATTACAATTTTTTATCTTATTAGGTTTATTATATAAGTATAGATATAAATCATTATTAAAAAATAAAAGTAAAAATTAAAAGATTAACTTCACATTTGAATCTATAATGAAAGAATTTAAAGATATGTCCAAGCAAGAATTGAGTGAGGAAATCCTCAGTGGAGATATTAAGACCATCTCTTATTTAGATCAGAATGACTATATTGATAAATTTTCCAATCGTGAATTAGAAGCTTTATTTGATAAAATCCTTGAAAAAATGGATGCTGAAAGCACGAGCGAGAAATTAAAAAATTACTTGAGCTACATTCTCGATAAATACACTCTAAAGAAGTTGAAAAGGCAATTTTTTAGAAAGGATGAATTATATTCTTTATTGGATGAACCTTATTCAGATGAGCCAAAATTAATAGAATTACATATTGTTAGGAAAGAAAATAACAAGATAATAAACGCAAGTAAGATTTTTGGGTTAAGGTTTCTAACTAATTTACGCAAGTTGAAAATAGCAAGTTTTGAAGTTTTTGATTTAGATATTAATTTATTAAAAAATATGAAAAAAATAATTGAACTAAAATTTTCTTTTAATAAAATTAAGGATATACCTATATTTCCGAAGATAGATCACTTGAAAAAGTTAAGTCTTAGTTCTAACAATATTGAAATAATTAATAACTTGAACAATCTTAGGAATTTAAAAGAATTAGATTTATTTCGTAATGAAATTAAGGAGATATCTGGTCTAAATGATTTAATATCTCTAAAAGTCTTATTTCTTCCTCATAATCAAATTATCAAGATTGAAGGTTTAAATAATCTTATCAATTTACGGCATTTAAGATTAGATAAAAATAATATCAAAAAGATTGAGGGATTAGAGAATTTAAGTGAACTTGAATTTCTTGAGCTTCATAGAAATAAAATCTCTAAAATTGAAGGATTAGATAAATTAAAATATTTAAAGAAATTAAATTTAAGAAGAAATGAAATCAAGGAAATCGAAGGATTGGAGAATTTAACATTTTTAGAAGATTTGAATCTTAGAAATAATCAAATTAAAGAATTAAAAGGCTTAGAGAAATTAATAAATATTAAATATATCATGTTAAAAGAAAATCTCATTCCAGAAGAATTCTTAAAACAATTTAAAGCTTCAAAATATTATGTTGATTATTGCCAAAATAAAATAAAAAATAATTTAATCAAATAATAATTGTAGTGTAAAAAAAATATGAATTATTTGTTATATTTGTGAATAATAAATTAAAGTATTTTTCTATCTTAATCATTTATTTAGTGTATTCCTTGTAATAATTTGTTCGGGAATAATGCCTGTGTTACCGAAGTGTATTGCGAAAATCAGAATTTTTTTAATGATAATGATTATTGTGATTATGGGGAAAATAATAAGGATGAAAATGATGATAATAATCAAGATAATAATGAAGAAGAACCTTCTGTTCAATATATTTTTATTGTAATTATTATTTTAATTAGTTCTTCGATTATGATTGTTATAATCCTACGAAAATTTTATAATAAAAAACTTAAGCTAGCTACTGATTGGAGAAATAGAAGATAATTATTCTCCATTTTTATACAATTTTTTAAATTATAATATATTAAAAAATTATATTATTCTCTTTTTTAATGATGTTTTGTTAAAGTAATAGTTTTTTATTTATTTAAGATTCAAAAATTGAATATTTAATGTTTATATCATTCAAGTTCTATTTCAGCTTGAAATTTACCTAATTTCGCATCTTCATTATTTGGATCGATTTCTAAAGCTCGCTCAAAAAATTCAATTGCTGTTTCATACTCCTCTAATTCATGATAACAAAATCCTATATACATCCAGCTATTTGATGTTTCTTTTCCAAAATCTATTGAATTCTCGAAACTTTCTATAGCATCTTCAATTTCATCTAAATGAAAACAAGCGACTCCTTTTCGATACCACAGATTAGGGTCTTCGGGGAATATCTCAATACTGCTTTCTAGGAAGTCTCGTGCTTCATCATATCTTTTTAATTTTAATAATAATAATCCTATATTTACTCTTGAAGTAATGTTATTGGGATCTAATTCTAAAGCTTTCTTGAAATTATCTAGGGCCTCATTCAATTCATTTTGTTCTCCTAATGCCACCCCCCTACCACGCCACGCTTTTGAAGAGTCAGGCTTAAGTTCTAAAACATGATCATACGCTTTAATTGCCTCTTCATACTTCTCTAATTCCGTTAAACATTGACCTTTATGAAACCACGCCTCATCATCTTTTGGATTGTCATTGATTGCTTTATCAAAACATTCAATTGCTTCTTTATATTCCTTATTAATCTCCTTTTCAATTCCTTTATATCTCCAATTTATGAATTTATCTCGGTCCAACATGATAATTTTTTATCTTATTAGGTTTATTATATAAGTATAGATATAAATCATTGTATAAAAATAAAAGTAATAATTAAAAGATTAATTTCACATTTGAATCCATCATGAAGGAATTTAAAGAAATGTCCAAGCAAGAATTGAGTGAGGAAATCCTTAGTGGAGATATTAAGACCATCTCTTATTTGGACCAGAATGACTTTATTGATAAATTTACCAATCGAGAATTGGAAGCTTTATTCGATAAGATCCTTGAAAAAATGGATGCTGAAAGCACAAGCGAGGAATTAAGAAACTTCCTTAGCTACATTCTCGATAAATACACTTTAAAGAGATTAAAAAGGCAATTCTTTAGAAAGGATGAATTATATGCATTATTGGATGAACCTTATTCAGATGAACCAAAATTAATAGAATTGTGCTTCAGAAGGAAAGAGAATAATAAGATTAAAAAAACAAGCAAGATTTTTGGATTAAGATTTCTGACTAATTTAACTCAATTAGAAATAACAAGTTTTGAATTGTTTGATTTAGATATTAATATTTTAAAACATATGAAATATTTGAATCATTTAATATTACCTTTTAATAATATTAAGGATATTCCTAAATTTATTAATTTAGAAAATTTAAGAAAGTTAGAACTTGATAATAATAATATTGAGAAAATTACGAACTTAAATATTATTCAAGATTTAGAGGAATTAGATTTATTCCATAATGAAATTAAGGAGATCTCTGGTCTAGATGATTTAAAATCTCTAAAAGTCTTGAATCTTGCTTGGAATCAAATTATCAAGATTGAAGGCTTAAGTAATCTTATCAATTTACGGCATTTAAGATTGGATAATAATAATATCAAAAAGATTGAGGGATTAGAGAATTTAAGTGAACTTGAATTTCTTGAGCTTCATAGAAATAAAATCTCTAAAATTGAAGGATTAGAGAAATTAAAAAATTTAAAGGAATTAAATTTAAGAAGAAATGAAATCAAGGAAATCGAAGGATTGGAGAATTTAACATTTTTAGAACAGATAAATCTAATGAGTAATCAAATTAAAGAATTAAAGAGCTTAGAAATACTAAGAGGTATTAAAATTGTTGAATTAGAAGAAAATTTAATCCCTAAAGAGTTAATAAAACAATTTTATATTTCAAAAAGGTTAATAAAATAATAATATAAAATTATTATACTTATTACGATTTTATTTAAATGAAAGAATTTATTTTTTCTTTTCAAATGAGGGTATTTTTAATTGTTTTATTTTGATTGAAATCAAAAAATCTTCAATTTAAATCCGACAATAATTCTAAATATACCAAACTTTTTTATGTCGAGCAATCTGAGAGAGTATTTTTTTAATAAAAATCTTGTATTTGTCCGTTTTCGATAAAAATATTGCTGTATTTGATCGATTTTGATTATCGTCTGGGTTACGACATAATTAGAGGTGGCATAATCCCATTTTTTGTCGGAATTATTTTAAAGATTTTTTATTTTTTAGTTAATTTTATATTTTTAAAAATACACTCAAATGTTTTTTAAATAAAAAAAGAATATTAATTTAGATTGGGAATAAATAAAAATTATTATTATTTACTTTTATCTTCTAATTTATTATTCCATTTATTTGGTGTATTCCTTAAATAAATTTGTTGATTCCTCTCTCAACCAGTGATAATGACTTATTTTAAAATTTTCTTTATTATCATCATAATTCTCAATCGTGTCAAGATCCCTATATTCTTTTAATACTGGGAGCTATTCCATTTTCATGCTTTTTCTTACTACTTTTTCATAACTATTTCTTAAGAAGAAATTATAATAAATAATGCTTAAATATAAAAAACCATAGTTTTCTCTAATACTTGGAGTTGAGATCTAACAATTCATGCATATAAAAAAAAAAAAGAGTCTAATCTTGTTTGTCCAGAATTAGATTCTTGCTGTGAGAAATCTATAGTTGAAATAAAAGATGGAAATAAAGTATGTTTAAATTGTGGCGTGATATTGGGGCGTGAATATGTAGGAGCTGAAAAACGTGCCTACAACGCAGAAGAGGTTAGTAAAAGGAGGCAAACAGAACGCCCTTGGAGAGGTTTTGGCCCCAGAACAATACTTTCCAATCCTATTAAGGACTCAAATGGGGCTATAATTTCTGGACAGAGAAATTTATTATTTAAGCGATTATCAAAAATCCAAAAATCATTAATTTCAAGCGTTGAACGGAATTTATGGGAAGCAAAACCAAAATTAAAAATGCTTACCTCAAAATTAAATATTCCAGAATTCATTAAAGAGACCGCCTGGCGAATATATCTTGAAGTGGTTAAAAAAAAGTTAACAATGGGTAGATCAATTGATGGATTTCTTGCTGCTTCTTTATATGTTGCGATTAGAGTCCATAATTTTCCGATTTTTTTTGAAGAAGTAAAAGAGGTATCTATTACTTCAAGACATACAATACACCATTCTTTAGGAATTATTATAAAAAATGTTTTGCCTGATTTAAAGCTAAAATATAAACCAATTACAGCAGAGCAACTCATTTTTCGTTTTGGGAATGAATTGAAAATACCTATAAAGACTCAGAGAAATGCTTTTAAATTACTTTCCTTAGCTTCGACTAAAGGTTTAAAGCGATTGGGAAAGGATCCTAAGGGATTAGCCGCTTCTGTCCTCTTTATTGCTGCGAAGAATGATGGTTATCATAAAACACAAGCAGTAATATGTAAAACTGCAAGAATTACTGAAGTAACCTTAAGAACACGGATAAAAGAAATTAAAGAGAAGTCTTATTAAATATAAGATTTAGACTTTATTCAGTTTAGGAAGATATTCTTGGTTGCATATTTCAATGAGATTTTTAGAATATTCTGCCATTTTTTTATAATATTCTTGATTTTCATTTTGCATTAAGGTTTTCTGAACTTCTTCATCCCTATCCCATAATAAATAGGGAGTATCTTCAGATCTTACCTTTTGCTTGACTTCATTGATCCAACTTTCTGGTAATTCATTTTCTAACCAGACACCTAACATCTTTGCAAGAAAAACAGACCAAGCTCTAGGGACCACGGTCATCAAGTAGCCCCCACCCCCTACAGCGAGCCATTTATTATTGCAATATTCCCTTGCACATGTTTTCATAGTTTGAGCAAGATCCCAATAAACTCTAATTGAGAGCCCTAAATCGGTAAGTGGATCATTATGATGAGTATCTACACCAAGCTGCGTGATTAAAATATCTGGTTGATATGCTTCTAATATACGAGGAGCTGTTTTTCTGAATAAATTTAGATATAATTTATTAGGAGTTTTTGGTAATAATGGAAAATTAATAGAAAATCCTTTACCGGCGCCTTGCCCTCGCTCAGAAACATCTCCTGTTCCGGGGAACAGAAATCTACCAGTTTCATGGTAATTAATGGTAAGCACATTAGGATCATCATAAAAAAGCCATTGAACTCCATCTCCGTGGTGGCAATCAATATCAAGATATGCAATTCTAATGTCCTTCTTTATCATCTTTAAATGATGAATAACAACTCCAATATCATTGAATATACAAAATCCCGATGCTTTATTTTTCATCGCATGATGTAGGCCTCCTGCGGGATTGAAAGCAATTTTAAAAACTTCATCATTCCAGACCTTATCTGCCGCAACTACACTAGCACCGCATACGAGTGATGATGCTTCATACATTCCTTTAAAAATAGGATTATCTCCAGGACCCAAATTGTAAATAAAAGGGTTGACAGAACTATCTTTAGGATTTTCACTTAATTTTTTGACGACATTTACATAATCTGGAGAATGTGCTCTTTCTAATTCTTCTTGAGTAGCTAATTTGGGAGGTAATATTGATAACCGTTCATTATCAAGCAGACCTAATTTTTTCATTAGACTATATGTCAGCTCAAGTCTTAAAGGGCGTAATGGATGAGAGTACCCGAAATTGTATTTTTGATAATCTTTAGAAAAAACAAAGCCGATTTTATTACTTTCCATCTCAAAACTAACTTTATAATGTTATTAATCCATAAAATTAACATTACTATTTTAACTAATTTATTTTGCGATGAAACATGTATAAATAGGAAAAGTCTTATTATCATAATATTAGGATATTACTTAAAAAAATAAGGATCTTCGAGAATAGTTATTTTAAACATAATTCTCATTGATTAAGATGTCTATAAGGTTTAAGGCTTTTTTAACTCGAGTTGGTAAGGATTGTGAATTTAAACCATTAAATAACAAATTATTAGATTTCTTAATTAAAGAAAGTGAGAATAAATATAAAAACCATCCAAAACTAATGAATCTCTTAAAAAAAGAATGGCCTATATATATGGATAGATCAAGAATTTCTCATCTGTTAGCAGAACATCATAAAGAAATCTTTGAATTCTATTTAACTACAATTTTTCCTTTTAGGAAAGGAGGGCTATCTTTGGAAGATCCTGAAGCTCCAACTCCTGTTGATTTTAAATTGGTATATAAATATCATTATAACATGAAAGAAATCGCTGCTGTTGAAGAGGTCATTAAAAAACTAAATATTAAAGACTCAATGGGGAAGCTTGTTTCCACACCAAGCATTCTGAAAAGAATTCTAATATTTTCTGTGAGTTCAATTGCTCCAATGGTAGAAGAAATATTTAAAAGACCATTTGCATTCCAGTTTTCAAGTATCGATTCAAATCAACTTGATAATGGAGAATGGCTTGTAAATGCAATAATCTCTGCAAGAGAGCAATAAACCGTTTTATTC
>JAEOTJ010000163.1 GCA_016839905.1 Promethearchaeota archaeon
AAAATTATAAATACTATAAAAACTAAGTAAAACAACAATAATTAAATAATATTTTTTAAAGATCCAAAATGTCATTGTTATTTCATGAAGATGTAATGTTCTGCGAAGGAAAGATGAAAAATATTTTGAAAAAAGACGTATTCCTAACGAATATGGAAGTTAAATCAGGAATCATACAATTTATGGGTATAACTAAACAAATCGGAAACGTATTTAAAGATTCTGCTGGATTCTATTATGAAATCCCGATTTCTGAAATCGCAAGAGTATATAAAACTAAGGTAAGAGTGATACATGCAGCTATAATAGAAACACACGAGGGAAAAGTCTATCATCTCGTGAAAGTAGATAATACTAGTTTATTAGGAAAAAGATATGCGGATGCTTTAGTAGAATCCTTAAATAATATTAAATCTAGTACAAGTTATTGTCCTAACTGTGGTGAACTCGTAGGTCCAACTGATGAATCTTGTGGAAATTGCGGGAAAAAATTATAATTTACATTAAATTAAATAATGAAATAGGAGAGTGTTTTATTAATGCATCAAAATTATGATCCTGAGTTATTAGAGCAAATTAATGAGTTAAAATGTATTAAATGTGGAAAAAAGCAAGACGTAATTCCTTATAAATTTATAACCGAGAAGTACATAATGACTAAGGATAAATATCATATTTATTCGCATGAAAGTGTATTTGTTCCGACTTGTTTTAACTGTAATCAGAAATTTGAATTATGGAGCGATTATAAGGAAGGAAAAAAAAGATTACTGATATATATAATGTTGCCCATTGTTGTTGTTTTCTTAATCTTGTTATTCAGCGGTTTAACCTCGAATCCGCCAAATGTAGTAATGATTATATCATCCCCTGTTGGATTATTAATAACTATTGCATTACTAGCAGCGATATTTAGCGTGATAGTGAATTCTAAAGAAATTAATCCAAATAAATACCTTAAAATAATTAAAGGAGAAGTCCTTATAAAACCTCTATCGGAACATAATTGGATACCTTATATTGAGTGGATAGAAAGTACTACCATAGAAAGAAAGAAAAATAATGAAGATGAGCTAACTACGGTAAAAAAAAACATTATAACTCCAGTTGATAGTGATGAAAGTAATGGGGATTATATCTTTTGTAGAAAATGTAGATTTCGTATCAAAATAGAAAACCAATATTGTCCAAGATGTAGAAATCCTCTCGGATAAATAATTGAATTAATTAATTTAGTCGGATTAAATACAATATACAATATACAATCCATAAAATAGCGGAAATCTTTTATAAGAGATATTCTGATGAATTAAAAAATTTTAAAGGACAAGTTAATCAATTTGAAGATTTTAAGAAATATTTATGTGATATTAAACACAAAAAAAGGATAAAAATGTCTGAGAAAATCAATCGACTTTTACAAGGTCTAAAGAATGACTTGCGCATTTCAACAGAAGTTATTTCAGGGCTTAGAGCCAATGAGAAATATTTACGTATAATTGAGAGTGATGATGAGATAATGAGGCATCTTCACCACATGATTTCAAATACCGAATCAATAACAATACTATTTACACCTCAAATTATTCCAGAGGTCTTGCAGGAATTCACTCGAAAAGCATATGAGGAAAAAGCTAATAAATTTATGTGGATCACCAAGATTGATTTCGATAAATATGATTCAAAAGTTTTAAAGATTTTGGCTTTTAGAAACATCCAATTCCGAAATTTAAAAAAAGAATGTAATTATTATAGTTGTGCCCGCGATGCTAAAGAGTTTTTAATTGGAAAGCAAGAAGAAAAATCAACAGAAAGCATTTCTATCCTATATGAACAAGAAAACATTGTAAATGAAATGGGAACAGGTCCTTTTTTTGGTTTTTTTTTAAAGAATTCAACGCCGGTTTATAAAGGAATGAAAAGTTTTAAGCGAGCCAGGCTCAAGGCGAAATTAAATAAAAAATTGGAAAAAATCCAAGATCCGGAGAAAAGAGAAAAGCTTTTTAAAAAACACGGATTTCAGGAATCAGAATTGATAGAAGATTTTTTTCCTTAAACATAAATGGTTGAGCCCTCATCCAATAAAACATCGCTCGTGGAGAAGCGGGATGATTTTTTCAGTATTTTAGGATTTAGGAGTTAAAAAATAAATAGGAATATGTTCATGTATTTATTGAAGAATTATAATTAAATTGGAATATCCTAATCCATCAAGAGGGAAAAACCATTCCAAGCGAAATTGAAGAAATAGAAATTACTGAGGATTTCAAGAAAAAAATTTATTATGGTTTATGTTGTATAGGTTGCGGAATTTTTTTTTTCATTATTGTATCAATATCGTTTGCCATGATCCCAGATGTTAATATATCAGCCCTTACTTTTATACTCATCATTATTTGGATTCCAGCAAGTGTTTTAATAATTTTTCTGTATTTTCCCCTTAGAGGGATGACAAAAAAAGGGAAATTCACTCTTTCAGGAGAGGTAATTGAATTTAATATTCCTAATAGACCAAGATTTCAAATATCCTGGGCGGAGTTTGATATTATTGATGTCATATCATATTACGATAGAGAATCAAGTCTTTATGGTCCGAGCACTTGTTTTGAATTAAAATTTTTAGATAAAAATGAAAAGCTCATTCGGACATTTAAGTTCATAATGAATAAGGATTTAAGTAAGAATGAAATCAAAACTCTATTACTCGCATTGAAGATTCATACACATTCGATAAATAAAGAAATCTATGGAAAAAGTGAAGGTAAAGGATTTGGACGACGCTTGATGAATGCGTTGGATCTTGACAAGTTGATGGAGTCTAAGAAAATGGAACCTAAGGCACCTGTGAAAATGGAACTTAAAGTGCCTGTGAAAAAGAAAACTATTATAATTGTAGGGATTATTTTATCGCTTGTTGTGATAGGTCTTGTATGGGAGTTTACTTCGTCAATAAAGATACCTGCAGATGAAGAGCGTCCTGACGGAACCATAATATCATCAGATAATTTTCGGGAAATGTCGGGAAATCATAATTGTGAGGGATATGTTGATTTAATTAATACTACTGATGGAGGTTATGTACTTTATTTTTATGAGATGGATGTAGATTCTAAAATACCGAAAATTTTTCTCTCTGATAAGACCACTTTTAGGTTTCAAATTGAAAATCTTGGAACGAATGTTGAGATAGGACCGTTACCTTATAGACTTGGTAGTTTTTCAGTTTCCATACCAGATAGTGTGGATGTAACCAAGTATGAAACTGTCGTTATTGTTCATGAAATATCTAGCAGCATCCAAGGCTATGCAGGTATAAATTAATTAGTGGTAATTTCGATATAAAAATCATCTTCCATTGAAAAAGAAACAAGTCCTTCTAAAAAATTAAATTGAAAACATATAAAAATCAATCTTGTTATTTACCTTATAGTAGATGACATTTTTTCTGAGGGATAATGACCCGTAATAATGATGAGAAGGACGATGTTAAGAAGGAATCCTCAAAAAAATTCAAAATGCTTAATAAAAACATAAAAAAGTAATAACAGTAAAAATGCCTTTAGGAATTCTTGTAATCCGTTGGGACAATGAGATTGGGCCTATAAATGAAGGTTTTTGTCCCAAGAGCTTGATAATTACGAATAACTTGCTTACTCAAGTATATTCTTCGCATCGATATCAATCGTTAAAGCCCGGATTTGCTAGTATTTCATTAAAAAATAATAAGGTTATATCATTTTTTTCAGGAGTAGGTGATGATTTTATATCTATTGAGAATTATGTAGTCGCTTTGCTACTGAGGAGAGATGAGGCGTTTAAAGATTACTTAAGTCTTCTGAAAAAGATAGCTGCTGAATTATTAAATAATATATCTGAAAATAGTATAGATCTAGGGGATGATGAGGAAGTTATAGATTTATCTGATAAAGTTCGAGAATTTCTGAAGGAAATCGCTACTAAATTACGAGATAAATTTCGAGATTTCAACTTCAAGAAAGATTATTTTAATTATGATATGGATTTGGGAGGATTTATTTAATAATTTTATTTAAACAAAGAGAAAAAAAAATAAAAAAAATTAAATTGAGGTAATTTTCTTGTCAAAAAAAAATGATGAAAAAGAAGAATTTTCTGGGGAAAAATCGAAAGTTACAGAATATACTATAACATGTATGCGACATATGGAAAAAAGGCTCAGGAATTTAGAGACTGAAAAACAACTTCTTGATGCAGAAAGATTAAGACTAGAGCAAGATCTTCATAGTTTAAGAAATGAAATAGATAGATTAAGAGAACCTCCTTTACTTGGAGGTATAGTTATTGCAGTTAAAGATGATGATAGATATGCGGTTAGAAGCTCAACAGGAACCTTTTATGTTGTAAATGTGAGTAGAAGAGCCAAACAAAAAAAATTAGAACCTGGAACATTTGTATTATTAAACCAAAGAACATTTGCGATCATGGACACGATTGATATAGATTTGGATACTTATAGAAAAATTAGTAGAGTTATATATACCGGGGAAAACTTATTGGAGCAAATAACAAAAAATCAAACAATATTAATGAAATACATTAAAAAGGTTGATAAATTAGAAGACAAAGTTGAAGTTTTAAATAATAAATTGTCAACTTTAAAAGAATGAAGCATGTAATAATATAACTTCTAAAACATTACTGAGATTATATTCATGGATGAAGAAACTCTTTCTAATGACGGAATTAAGAGAAAAAAACAAAAGAATATACCAATGAGAAAAATAATAAAAAGCGAAAGTGGGATAAAGAAAGTTATTCTTGTCGATAGAACAGGACTTACCATCGCAAGCGTTTCAAGATTTTCATATTTTCCTGCCAATGTAGATGGCATTGGTGCCATCGCAAGCGCAGTCTTTTGCGCCAGTGAAGAACAAGGTAAAAACCTCGAGCTTGGAGATTTAGATATTGTTACTTCCGAATTTAGCGGAGGTAAGATCTTCACAGCGTCATGTGGACCTAAGGGAGTCTTATGTTTGATCAGCGACCCAGACATCAACATTGGGCTGATTAGACTGATTCTAAAACGCTCTGGCGACGAACTTCGCGAAATATTGGACGAATTTCTGTCAGACTTGCCCGACTTTTTAGACAGCGACTTGGATTTATCCAACTTGGACAAACTCGCACCAGATTAAAGAAATATTAAACTAAATTATTTACTTGATTTTCATCTTTGATATTTTTAATTTTTTTTAAAATTAAATATATATATAGCCATTTGTTTCCCGTCTGAGGAAATTTCTTTTACCCTATCATTGAAATGGTCTGTTCTCCTTTTTTTCTATACATTATATAGTCTTAAATATTTAGAATAATCAAGAATAAAAACTAATAATGAAATACCAAAAGCAGGAATGATATAAAAAAAAAAAAGAAATTCAATTACATATATCATCATCACCACACCATATTCAAGATAGTTGCTAATTATAATAGAAATTATAAGCAATAAAAATAAGAGTAAAATATCGATGATGAAAAGAAAGGAATATTTTTTATAGCATTTCTTGCAAAAATACCCTTTAATTGACAGGAAAAAGATTTTTTGTTTTATGAATTCTTCATTCCTATTTTTGAACATTTTTGTTGATAATTTAACCGCGCAGGTCTTACAAATCGTATTGGTTTTTGATTGAGACTCATCTTGATTTTTAACCATTTCCAGATGATGATAACGAAGGTAATCTTGGATTTTCATTTTCTTGG
>JAEOTJ010000164.1 GCA_016839905.1 Promethearchaeota archaeon
TCTCTGGTTTAAAAATCTATTTTCAGTTAAAAGCTTAAGTTCTACAATTGGAGCGGAACGAGTTCTTCTTCTCTTTCTTTTATTTCCTCTTCTTTTATTACTTGTAATTTTTTATCACCTTTTAATGCAAAAAAGAAAACCATCTTCAGAAAAATCTATTTTTTTTGGAGGATATTGATGAGTTTTTAATGATATTTGCAATTTCTAATTTAAGAATATCTTGACTTTTCTCTTCTGGAGGTTCGGTAGATTGTACAGGAGACTTATATTGCAGAGGGTAAGGCTGAATAGGAATTGGATTACCATACGGATCTACAAATTGACCATATTGATTTATCAAGCGACCATATTGATCCCTATAAATCATTGGCTTTTTTGGCTGCGGAGGGATTACCGGATGCATTTGTGATGAATAAGGCTGAGCTTGATATGCAGGATCTGGCAACTGAGGTGTGGGAGGCACGGGGATGGGAGCAGACTCGGTTCCCTCCGCCTTAGGCGCAGGCGAGGGAGGCTCCTTTTCCTTAATGATATTTTCTTTATAATTTCCTTCAGCAAGCTCTTCAATATATTCTTTACCTTCTTTTGAAGGATGGGGTGGCAATGTAGGCTCCTCACCTTTCTTTTCAGGTTTATAAATTCCTTGAAAAATGTAATCATTGTAGAACCAGTCATAATCATAAGCTTGACCAGGAAAAAGTTTATCATGTTCTTCACGAATAGCTTGACCTAAAAGCTTTTCTAATTGCTTGTTTTGATATTTTATTCCTTGTTCCTCCATTATCCTCCCCATTTCTGGATATTGAGACTTATATCGTTCTACAAGCCAAATCAAAAACTTCTTGTTAGAAGCTCTAGAGGCTAAAGCAAATACCACGATTCCTAATGGTCCTCCTATAAATGCAATGATCATTAAAACTCTACCAGATCCACCTTCTATTATATCAAGTTGCCCCGTATATACTGTAATCACTTGTGATATCCCCGCAATAATAAAAACCAACATTATCAAAAAGAAACAAAGACCCCAATCATGAGATTTTGTAAATCCTTTGTCATATTGCTTAGACGACTCATTGTAATGAAAAACTTCTATTTTCCCATAATCTCTCAATTTTACTACCTCTAAGAAAAAATAAATATTTTTCTAATATTTTTCAACTATGAAGATAATTTTATTTTTGTTATTTATAAATATTTATCATTATTCAAATTTAAATGTTGATCATACTACTGAAAATCGTTAAAAATCAAAACGCTATTTATGTTGTTATAATATCTCAATATTATCAATCCTTGTTTATACGCCTTTTTCTTAAGTCTTAATGTATTCAATCGGGATAGTAGCAGATCCTCTAAGGTCCCGCATAAAGACCCTTCGGCGTTGGGATTTTACCAAGAAAATAAATTGTATTTACACTCTTGGAGGATACCAAAGGTTTCTAATTTCCGAGTTTCGACTGATCATCTGTTTTCTCAGCAAAATTTTTTGTGATTGATTAAAGATCATATAATAATATATTTAAATAATTGTATACAAAGGAGATAATCTAAGAATATATATGCAGTAAATAAATCAAGAATAATAGTCTTCTTTTGTTTTTATATCCTTGCTAAAACTTTAAAAAGGTATGAGACATCCTATGATTATAATCAAATTTTTGTTCCTAAAATGATTAAACAGATTTATATCGAAATGAGATCTTTATATGGTTGACTTTTTTAAGCAAAATATTGAAGAAGTTCTTGAAGCAATTAATGCGCACATACTAAAAAATATTTCTCTTATAAATACTCGTAGAGTCAGAGCTTGCAATAAAATCAAGTCATCTGATCGTTCAAAGATTAACTTTATTTGGAGATCTCTCAAATTATTGGCTGAGAAAGGCATACTTGAGCAAGATTGTAAAAATAGCCATACAAATTATAAAATTAAGAGTAAAGAAGAAATTGACATTTTTCAGTTTATGAAAAAGCTTTAAACTGAATATTTTTAAAATCCAAAAAATAATTTAACATATAACTCATATTAGGATTCCACTTTCACCTAAAAACATTAAAAAATTAAAGCTAATTGTCAAGATATAACTTATTCTATCACAATAAATTTTTTCCTTTTATAAAATAAATAAATATTTTTAAATAAATAAGAGCATTCAATATTCTTAACCTATGAAAATTCATATTCTTAGTAAAACTTTAAATATTCAAAAAACGATTTACAGAATATTATTTAAATTATAAGAATTCACCTTGCAAAACAATATGGGAAGATAATGATGAATAGAAAAAATAAGATGACGATACTTCAGTTTTTTTTCTCCATAATGATTTTTTTCTTGATAATGAGCCTAAGTCAACTTGCTCAAGAGGAATCGGGATACTCTACTAATTTTAATGCATTTGACAATATTAATAATCCAAAAATCTCTGCACAATTTTCTGAAAATTCGGTCTATATTGATAATAATTGGAGTGCAACTGAAGGGGCTTACGACTGGTGCGTGAAAAGAGGGAATGTATATTTCATTGAAAATCTGACCGTAGATAATAATGATCAAGGATACGGAATTCGGATCGAAAATTCTAATGACTATTTTAATATAAATAATGTTAATGTCAATGAATCCAATCCTTCTTTTGCGGGTATACAATTGGTAAATGCAAGCAATGGAATTATTGAAACAAGTAATATTATTGATAATTATGGAAATGGAATTGAAGGCGTTTATATAAATAATATAACAATCTTTGACTGTCTTATTGATAATAATGATGGCAGAGGGATTTCAA
>JAEOTJ010000165.1 GCA_016839905.1 Promethearchaeota archaeon
GTATTA
The DNA here is from genome assembly GCA_016839905.1 of Promethearchaeota archaeon. The sequence continues at coordinate 7 of JAEOTJ010000165.1, forward strand.
AGCTCCGAGGAATTGAGAGAGGCGATCATTGGGAATTTCAAGTAAAAGATACCGGGATAGGCATCGCAAAAGAAGATTATGATGTAGTTTTTAGAGAATTTGGGAGAGTAGAGCAAGATAAAGTTAAAGATGTTTCTGGAGCTGGAATTGGTTTAGCTTTGACAAAACGATTAGTCCAACTTCATGGAGGAGATATTTGGTTTGAAAGTGAAGTTGGAAAGGGAACTACATTCTATTTTACAATTCCTAAAAAAAAAATAATTAATAAGTGGAATAAAATTTAACTCATAAAATAGAAAATTAGAAAAATAATTTTTAATGATTTATATGGTTATAAAAAACAAGGAAAATCTTTCGCTTTTATTGGAAAATTTCATTAAATCTCAAAAAAACCTAGAAATTGCTTTTATTTATTCAAGACAAGGTATTTTAATATCTAAATATGGAAGATTAAATTTAAGAAGCAATAATGAAGCAAAAATAGAGGAAAGCTATGGAGCGATTTCTGAACTCGTAGAAACTATAATAAAAAAAATAAATATGGAATATAAAATAGGACATTTTGGAAGTGGAACGTTTGAAGCGCCCAAATATCAGATTATTTTCCTCGAAGCAGGTCCAGAAGCAATTCTTTTATGTACCTTTGATCGTAGCATAGATTTAAGCCAGTTATTCCCTTTAGCTTATCTTATAGCAGAAAAAATAGCTGCATTACTTGAAGATAGTTTTGATTTTAAATTTAACTCTTTAAACATTCCTGATATTACTTTTCATGAAGATTATTCATTAGAATTAGAAGAAAAACCCATAGAATCATTAAAACCCTTTTTTGACAGAGTATATCTTAAATATCATATTAAACAAGAAAAAAAACAGAAAAAGATTTTTAAATTAATTCTTTTAGGGGGTGCCGCTGTAGGAAAAACAACTTTAATAAGTAGTTTTTTGGAGAAAAAGCAAACTCGGGATTATCGCCCAACTTTAGCATTGTCAATTTCCTCTCAAAAATTTTATGTCCAAGGATTTAAAGAAGATATCATCTCATTTCTAATATATGATATCGCAGGACAAGCCTTTTTTAGACACTTACGCCATGAATATTACAGAGGGGCAAATTGTGTATTTATCGTATATGATATAACCCGAAAGGAAACTTTAGATGATGCTATTAATTTTTGGTATGAAGATGCTCGAGAAAAATTAGAAGATATTCCATTTGTTCTTATTGGAAATAAAATAGATTTAGAAGAGAAAAGAGAAATTTCTAAAAAGGAAGGTCTAGAAATGGCAGAGCGCATAGGAAGCTTTTTTATCGAAACTTCTGCCCTAAAAAATATTAATGTTCAAGATATTTTTAAGATCATTGGAATTAGGTTATATTTAGATAATATACTGAAAACTTCGGAATTTAAAACGGATTTAATAGCAACTACATCCCATGAGTTAAGAACTCCATTGAACGCTATTATTGGTTTTACGGATTTGCTAATAGAACAAGAATACGGTAAATTAAATAATGTCCAATTAGATTTCCTAAATGATATTAAAGTATCTTCGGAATATTTATTACAAATGATAAGTCATATTATGGATTTATCGAAAATAGAAGCTGGAAGGTTAAAATTAAATTTACAAAAATTTTCGTTAAATAATATCATTGAACAAGTTAATTCAACCTTAATTCCATTGTTTTCTAAAAAAGGACTTAAATTTAAAGTTGAAGGATTAAATAAATTAAAAGAAATTCATGCTGATCCTGATAGATTTAAAGAAATAATATATAATTTACTTAGCAATGCAATAAAATTCACTGAAAAAGGAATTATTACTTTACGAGCAATCGAGGAACTTGAACATTGGGAATTTCAAGTTATTGATACTGGCATTGGCATAGCAAAAAAAGATTATAATGTGGTTTTTAGAGAATTTGGAAGAATAGAACACGATAAAAATAAAAATGTTACCGGAACGGGATTAGGTTTGGCTTTAACGAAAAAATTAATAAATCTTCATAAGGGAAAAATTTGGTTTGAAAGTGAAGTCGGAAAGGGAACAACTTTCTTTTTTACAATTCCTAAGAAATAAATATTAAATTAATGAATTCAAATAATAAACCGAAAAAAGAGAAAGAATAATGGAAAAAAGTAAGGACAAGAAGATAGAGGAGGAGTTAAGGATTAAAAATAATGCGATAAAATCCTCTATTAACGCAATTGCACTAGCCGATTTAGAAGGAAATTTGACCTATGTGAATCCATCTTTTCTCAAAATATGGGGATATTCAGAGGAAAAAGAAGTTATAGGTAAAAGTAGCATAGACTTTTGGCAGATGGAAGATAAAGCTACTAATATTATAAAATATTTGTATAAAATTGGCAATTGGAGGGGTGAACTAATTGCTAAAAGAAAAAATGGTTCATTCTTTGATGCCCTACTTTCAGCAAGTATGATCTTGGATTCTAGTGGAAAACCTATCCATATGATGGCTTCATTTATTGACATCACTGAGCAAAAGAAAATGGAGGATAACCTTCTGAAAACTATTTCTGAACTTAACCAAATATTCAATGCTTCGATTCCAATGTGTATGACTGATTTAAATTATAATATAATCAAGGTAAATAACCAATTTAAAAACTTTTTTCAATTAAATGAAAGTGAATTAATTCAAAAAAAATGTTTTGATGTTTATCAAAGTCCTTTATGCAATAAGGCAGAATGCTCATTAAAACAAATATTATCTGGTAAAGAGAAAGTAAGAAATGAAACGATTATAGAAAATAAAAATGGAAAAATAATGTACTGTATTATAGAAAATTATCCTTATTGGGATGAGAAGGGTAAAATTATCGGCATTATCAAATGTTTTACCGACATTACCGAAAGAGTGCTTAATGAGAAAAGAATAAGAGAATCCGAAGAAAAATGGCGTTCTCTAGGTGAAAATGCTCCTAGCATCATTATGACGGTGGAGAGGGATGGTACAATATCTTTTATTAACCATACTGTTCCAGGTCTTTCTGTGGAGGAGGTTATTGGGAAAAATGTAAAGGATTATATTTCACACGAGCATATTGAAATAGGGATGAACGCAATCGAAAAAGTATTCCAGACAGGAGAAGCAGAGATTTATCAAGTGTCTGGAACTGGTCCGTACGGCAATGTCGCATGGTATAGAACAAAAGTAGGACCAATCGTAATTGAAGGTAAAGTTATAGCGGTAATTCAAATCATTACTGACATCACCGAGTACAAAAAGACAGAGGAAAAATTAAAAAAATCTGAAAGAAGATTTCGCACTATTATTGAGAATACCAGTGACGCCATAGTCATAACGGGATTTAATGGAAAAAACATATATCTCTCTCCTCAAGCCCACAAAATAATAGGATATGAAGATCTTAGTCCTGAATTTGACATATTTAGATATATTCATCCTGATGATTCTAAACATTTAATCAAACTCTACTCAGAAGTCATAAAGAAGAAGAGTGTACCAGAACGGAAATTCGAATTTCGTGCATTACATAAGGATGGTCATTACATCTGGCTATCAAGCTCAAGCAAAGAATACTACGACGATGATGGAAACCGAATAGGATTCATTTCATCGTTGAGGGATGTGACGGAAAGGAAAACAGCAGAAAAAAGACTGAAAGAATCTGAAGAAAAATATAGACTTATTTCAGAAAAAGCAAATGATTTAATTTCTGTTCTTGATCAAAAAATGAAATATGAATATATCAATGAACGTGCTCATTTAAATATATTAGGATATTTAAAAGAAGATATAATTGGGAAATCCGTAATAAAAATGATACATCCTAATGATATTAAGATAGCCATTGAGGGATATAAAAATGGTTTTGAAACTGGTAAAGGATTGGAAGAAGTAAGAATTAGACATAAAAATGGAGAATATATTTGGCTTGAAATTAGAGGAGAAACTTTTATTGATTCAGATGGTTTAAAGAAAGCACTTCTAATTTCAAGAGATATTACAGAGAGAAAAAGGACACATCAAAAATTAATAGAATCTGAACAAAAATATAGAGATCTTTTTGAGAATTCCCCCTTAAGTGTAGGAATAATGGATGTGAATGGAATATTTCTCGATTGCAATCAAGCTGCAGAAAAATTATTTGGATATCAGAGAGAAGAAATTATTGGAAATCATTTTCAAAAAATCGCAAAATATCCCGCAGAATCCTTATCATTAATTATGGATAACTATAAAACCTTACTTAAAGGAAAGGTGCCAAAACCATTAGAAGTTAAATTAAATAAAAAAAGTGGTCCTATTCATGTCATGATTCATTCCAATATAATTCCAACTGAATTTGAGCCATTTTTTCAATTTATTATTCAAGATATTTCAGATATAAAAAAAGCTGAGAAAGAATTAAAAGAGTCTGAAGAGAGGTTGAAAATTCTATTTGAGTACGCACCTGATGCTTATTACATAAATGACTTAAAGGGAAAATTCATTGATGGAAATAAAGCTGCAGAAAGTTTGATTGGCTACAAAAAGGAAGAATTAATAGGAAAGGATTTTTTAAAATTAAAAATACTTCCAAAGGATCAAATTCAAAAAGCCGCAGATTTATTGTCTAAAAATATAAAAGGTATATCTACAGGTCCGGATGAATTAGTTCTTTTAAATAAAGAGGGTGTCAGGATTCCTTTAGAAATAAGAACATTTCCAGTAAAAATTAAAGATGAACCATTAGTTTTAGGTATCGCACGTGATATAACAGAACGTAAAAAAACTATACAGAAATTAAGAGAATCCGAAGAAAAATGGCATTCTCTGACAGAAAATAGTTTTGATACTATCTTAATAGCGGATAAGAATGATGTCATTCAATATATTAATACAACTATACATCCTCAAACTACCGAAGAAGTAATTGGAACTTCTATATATGAATATATTTCAAAAGAACACCATGATGTAATGAGGCAATCTTTGAAGAAAGTTTATAAAACTGGAAAACCAGATAGTTTTGAATTTTCTTTAGATATGGAAAAAAGTACCTCAGAAATGGATATTCTTTGGTATAACACAAAGATAGTTCCCATAAAAACTCATAAAGAAGTTTCTAGCGTGATAATGATTGTCACAGACATCACTGAGCGTAGGATGGCAGAACAAAGATTTAAAGAAAAGTTAGAGAAAGAAGTTCAGCTTAGGACAAGAGAATTAAACGAAGCCCTTGAACAACATAAATATTATCTTGACCAAATCTTAAAATCTTCCCAGTTTAAAACGGAATTTTTAGCAACAATGTCGCACGAGTTAAGAACTCCATTGAATGCAATCATTGGTTTTACTGATTTGTTATTGGAGGGAAGTTATGGGGATTTAAACAAAAATCAGAGGGATTTTCTTAACGATATAAAGAATTCTGCTATAGACCAATTTGAAATGGTGAAAAACATCTTAGATATCTCAAAGATAGAATCAGGGATACTAGTATTAAATAAGAAAAAATTCTCTCTAAATAATATAGTAGAACAAGTTCAAACTACTTTGAAACATGAATACTCTAAAAAAGGACTGATTTTTAAAATTGAAGGTTTGGATTCTGAAAAAGAGATTTATGCTGATCTAATTAGGTTTAAGGAAATTTTATTCAATTTAATAAGTAATGCCATAAAATATACAATTGAAGGGCAAATTACATTAAAAATCCAAGAACAATCTGATCAATGGTTATTTAAAGTAAGAGATACAGGGATAGGAATAGCCCGTAAGGATTATACCCTGATTTTTAAGGAGTTTCGAAGAGTTAATTCGTCTCATGTTAATTCTATACCTGGTTCTGGACTTGGGCTCTCATTGACAAAAAGGTTAGTGGAGCTTCATAGAGGAGAGATAAGTTTCTTTAGTGTTGAGGGGGAAGGAACAACCTTTACTTTTTCAATTCCAAAAGAATAAGATAATGATTAATATTAAGGATTAATGCTTAACTTTTTGTAAAATTGAATTATTATATGATATTTAGAGAGAAAATGGTATTTAATAAAAGGTTCAATTTAATACAACTCGCTTTTAATAACTTCTCTAAATTCACTTACTTTTATCGGTTTTGCGATATATTTATTAAATCCTGCACTTAGAATTCGTTCCTCATCGCCTTTCATCGCAAAGGCGGTCACAGCTATAATCGGGATATTCTTAAATTTATCCATTTTTCTAAGTTCAATACAAATGTCAATTCCACTAATTTTTGGAAGTTGAATATCTAAAATGACTAAATCTGGTTCTCCTGATTTTATCATTTCTAAACCTTTTTCTCCTTCAGTTTCTGCAAATATTTCAATATCCAACATTGTATTTAAAATTGCCTTGAAAAGTTTCATGTTTTTTTCATTATCTTCAATTAAATATATTTTTTTTGTCATGGTTCTCATTTATTTATATATTTATTTAATTATGAATTTATATAGAATATAATAAATTCTCTATATTAACTTAACTTTATTTTCGGTTTTATATTTTTACTTATGCAAATTATAAAAAAGAATAAATTAATAACTCGTTTTTATTCAATATGATTAGATTTAATATTCAGCAATAATATTCTTATTGTTATTCAAGATACGTTTCTTGTTTCTATCCATAATTAGTTCTATCGCTGTTTTAAAAATAAAATTTATATTAGTTGCTTTTTTAGCACTTGTTTCAACCATTCTATTAATGTAGAAATCTTTAAAAAAATTTTTAATAAATTCTCTCTTAAAATTAGACCAATCAATTAAATCTACTTTTGTTCCAACTATAATTAAAGGATCTCCTTTATTAACATTTCGAACTCTTTTTGTCCAATCAATTGCATCATAAACGGATTCGGTATTTGTACAATCATATATTATCAAATAAGCATCAATATCCTTATTTATTACTTGTATTAATTCCTGATAATGTGATTGTCCTCCAATATCAATTATTTGAAGATTAATAGTATCATCTCGCAACTTAAATTTTTTATTAAAAAGGTCAATTCCTATTGTAGGTTGTTCATTTTTATTAAAATCATTTAAAACAAATCTTTTTATAAATGATGTTTTTCCAGATTGAGTAGGACCTACAACCATTATTTTAAAATATTTCTTCTCTGACATATTAATTTACTCTTATATGAGATTTTTTTGAAATAAATGCTTATTTTATTCCAGATATCCTTGTTTTATAGTAATTCTTTAGCCTTTTAATAATAATCATTTAAAAATATTAATTGTATAAGATAATCCCGTGCCATAATAAGATTTTAAATGCAATTGTATTTGTATTTTTCTCTTTTTATAGAGTAGTGAAATCGTTTTTAAATATAAGTAATCACTCTTTTTTTTTTTTATTTTTATTTTTATTATTAGATTATCCGATAGAGATTGAAAATTCTAAATGTCTTGAAGGATTGAAGAAATCATATGCTTAAGTTCCAAAATAAATAAAGATTTTTAATGTAAATGCTTTTTCTTTAAATTTAAAGCTATTATTAAGGTATGCACTATTAAGTATATAAAAAAAACATTAATTTCAAAACTAATCTTTATTTTTTAAAATCATCCATTGAAATGCGATGGTTGGAACATTGTGTGATCAATTTATTTAAATCGAACGAAAAATACATATTTTTAATGAATATTGTCGGTGAA
>JAEOTJ010000004.1 GCA_016839905.1 Promethearchaeota archaeon
AATCTTTTTTCAAGAGCTTCTGAAATTGCATGTGCTAAAAGAGTCTTGCCCGTACCAGGCTCTCCCTTAACTAAAAGGGGTCTCCCAAGAGCAATTGAGACATTAACTATGTTTCGAAGTTGAGGATCAGCAATATAACGGACTTTATCGGTATTAACATTTCCAATAAATTGGTTAAAGTTTTGATTGTTCATATTTAGAAAAGTCTTTTAAAAATTAAAAAATTTTTTGATATTTCTGTCATTTTCATTGTTTTTTTATAATTATAAGGTTAATAAAGTTATATTCTTTCTATATTTTAACAATTAAAATTTGGAGATGTAATTATGGCAAAAAAAATTAATGCAAAGAAAGGAGATGTTGTATTAACAACTCATTCACCATTAACCTATGAAACAATTAAGAATTTAGGAGCTTTTTGGGGTCATTGTGGTATGGTAATGGATGATAAGGGTACTACAATTAGGCATTGCAATTTCCATCCAAGTAAACTCGAAATGGAATGGCATAACATTCTTGGAGTTAATATACTTCCTAAAAGGTTTGTTCCAAGGAGTCTAACGAGTGCATTACCAGGTTTTCTAACTCAAACTATTGAAGAGGCATTTTTTAGTCAAATCCCAGATTTTATGGAAAAAGATGGATTTGTTCTCAGACCCTTACCTGAAAATGAGGAGAAATATAGACCTTTATTACATAAAATTGCCGATAAGATGGCTAATATGGATGGATATTATAAATTAAACGCATGTGTTAATATACTTCAGTATGAAGAAACTAATAAGAGAAAAATAGGTAAGGGGACAATTGGTTCTGGTGCTGTTTATTTTGCACATAAATTTTGTGGTAAAGAAATGAATTTAGCAGAATTAACTAAAGAGCAACTCAGAAGAGCAGCTGATAATGTAGTTCTATATTTTATGCGGGTGGCCAAGGATCAATATGGTGTATTTGGCTCTTCTCTCCTAAATGTTACTGAAATTGGAACGAAAATGGTAAATCAAGTAATAAACACTTATTTCGCAGATAGGGGTCATGATACTACTGGCTGGTGGACAAAAAACTATAAAGAAGGCACTACTATCGCTCCAGATCACTTGCTTCCTATAGGAATTAAGAATCCAGATGGTAATGCAATTGGAATCCAAGATGAAAATTCCTCTTATTATGGCGAAATAGTTCCAGTAAAAGTTTCAGAATCATAATATTAACTTAAATGTATAAGAAATTTATCCCCATCATTTAATTTAATTAATATTGATCCAAATAAGTAATAACTATTTCATATTTGTATGAATTTATAAAAATATTTTTAAAAAGTTTTATAATTATTCTATATCAGTTTTATAAGGCAATTACGTAATCAACATTAAAAGGGATATAAAATTTTAATAATAAATAGGAAAAATTATCAAAAAATTTTGGAATGAGTTATATTCATAATTAGAAATTATATAAAAAAAATGAAAAGTAAGGGAAATGGCATCAATAAATTTCGATTTTAGGAATGAAGTTCTCAAGTATAATGCTTCTATGAGTTACTGTTACCAATGCAGTACATGCACGGGAGGATGTCCCATTGCTCTTCTTACACATGGAAGATATAATCCGAGAAAGATCATTGAAGAGGCAATCTTAGGACTTAAAGATAAATTAATAGATGTTCAAGAACCAAATTCATGGTTATGCTCAACTTGCCAGAAATGTGTCGAATTATGTCCACAAAAAGTGAAATTAACTGAGATCTTCACGTTAATAAAAAATAAATGTTTTGAGAAGAGGAGGGTTCCTGAAGCATTTATTACACAAGGGAGAACCATAATGGAATATGGAGTTGCAATTCCATATTCTAAAGCCATTGAAACTCGTCGAGAAAAACTTGGACTTCCAGTTGTTAAGACAGCTGTCGTAGATGAGATTAAAACATTAATGATTGAGACTGATTTTTCAAATAAACTTCCAAAGGAGGCTGAATAAAAGATGTCATATGATTTATTTTTAGGGTGTGTAATTCCTGCTCGATTACCCTTTTTGGAAGCTTCTTCGAGAAAAATCTTTGAGAAGTTAGGAATTCGACTAAATGATGTTGATGGATTTAGCTGTTGTCCTGATCCTACTGGAATTGAATTAATAGATCATAAAACGTGGTTGGCATTAGGCGCGAGAAATCTAAGTTTATGCAATAAAAATGGAGGAGTAATATCATTTTGTTCTGGTTGCGTGGAGACATTAAAAGGAGTTAATCATACAATAAAAAATAATACTCACGCTAAAGAGGAAGTGAATCAAGTCTTACAAAAGGTTGGAAAATCATATGATGGAAACGTTCCAGTTAAGCATTTTGCCGAGGTTTTATATGAGAATCTTGAAAATGTTAAAGCAAAGATAGAAAAACCTTTAGAAGGATTAAAAGTAGCAGTTCATTATGGATGTCACTATTTAAGACCTTCTGAGATAATTAATTGGGACGATCCTTTCGAGCCAGTAACAATTGATGAGATGATTACGGCTCTCGGTGCGGAATCTATAGATTATGATATGAAGAATGAGTGTTGCGGAAATCCAGTTGAAAAATCTGATAAGGATTTATCCTTTTTAATGATAGATCAGAAATTAAAAGCTATTCAGAAAGCAGGAGCGAACTGTATAGTAGTTGTCTGCCCTGCATGTTATCAGCAATATGCTTTCAATCAGAGAGAATTAAACAAGAAGAATGGTACAGATTATAATTTTCCAATATTCTATCTATCAGAATTAATAGCCTTAGCATTTGGATTTAAACCAGAAGAATTAGGATTTAAGTTCAAGCGAATTAAACCCGTAGCATTATTAGAAAAATTACAATTATAAATTAAATTTTTTAAAAACACATTATAAATTAAAAAGGTGAAAAAGTTGGTAATTAATTCCAAGAGCGCGCTTGTAATAGGTGGAGGAATCGCCGGGATCCAAACAGCACTAGATTTAGGAGATATGGGTATTAAAGTATATATGGTGGAGAAGAAACCTTGTATTGGAGGCAAGATGGCTCAGCTCGATAAGACTTTTCCAACAAATGATTGTTCAATATGTATTTTAGCACCAAAATTATCTGAATGTTTTAGACATCCTAATATTACTCTTTTATCTTATTCTGAAGTTCAGAAAGTAGAAGGGTCCGCAGGAAATTTTTCTATTGATATTTTAAAAAAAGCTCGTTATGTAAAAGAGGATGCATGTATAAACTGTGGTCTATGTGCCGAAAAATGTCCAATGAGAGTGGATGATGAATTTGATAGAGAGTTGAGGAAAAGGCGAGCTATTTACATGTATTATCTTCAAGGAGTTCCCGCCATCATGACTATAGATAAAGATAAATGTCTGTGGTTTACAAAAAATGCATGTAAAATCTGTGAAAAGGTCTGTGAAAGGGATGCTATTGATTTTGATCAACAAGATGAAGTAATCAAATTAGATAACATTGGTTCAATTATTATTGCAACGGGCTATAACTTGATTGAAGACGTGAATAAGAAAGCTTTAGCAAATTATGGTTATGGAACAATTAAAAACGTTGTTACTGCATTGGAATTTGAGCGATTAGAATGTGCATCAGGACCTCAACAAGGGCACATCCATAGATTTTCGGATAATAAGACTCCGAAGAAAATAGCCTTTCTTCAATGCATAGGCTCCCGTTCAGATAAGGTGGCACAGTATTGTTCTTCTATTTGTTGCATGTACACTACAAAAGAAGCGATGATAGCTTACGAACATGATAATGAATTAGAATCTTATGTATTTTTTATCGATATGCGAGCAGGAGGGAAAGGATTTCAGTCATTTCTCAGAAGAGGGGCAGCCGAGTACAACATTCATTATGTTAAAAGCAAAATTGCTCAAGTAACAGAAGATGAAAATCAAAATCCTATTATCGTACATGAAGATTATGAAACTGGAGAGATAATAGAAGAAAAATTTGATATGGTTGTATTAGCTACATGTATCATTCCACCAATAGGAATTGAAAAATTGGCGGAAACATTAGGAATTGAGTTAGATAAATATAATTTTATAAAAACAACTCCGTTTATACCCATTGAAACAAGTAAAGAGGGTATTTTTACGTGTGGATGTGTACATGAACCAATGGACATTCCACGCTCTGTGGCTGAAGCTAGCGGCGCAGCAGCAAGAGCAGCAGAAGTAATTAGAGGAGGTTAAGATAAAATGTCAGAAGAAAAGAAAGAAGAAGCTCGAGTTGGTTTATTTATTTGTCATTGTGGATCAAATATAGGTGGTTTGATTGACTGCAAGAAGTTAGCAGAAGAGTCGAGTACTTTACCAAATGTTGCCCATAGTGAAGATAATCTATATACTTGTTCAGAAACTGGATTATCTGCCATTAAAGCGGCGATAAAAGAAAAAGATTTAAATAGAGTAGTAGTTGCTTCTTGTACTCCAAGAACTCATGAGCCATTATTCCGTGAATGTTGTGCGGAAGCAGGATTAAATCCTTATCTATTCAATTTTGTGAATATAAGAGACCAATGTACTTGGGTTCACCAGAAGGATCCTGAGGGGGCTTATAAAAAAGCTAAAGATGCAGTTAGAATGGGTGTGGCAAAAGCAGTGAAACTTGAGCCACTTGATATGGTTAATGTTAAAATAAATCCTATTGGATTGGTCGTAGGCGGAGGTGTCGCAGGAATGAGTGCTGCTCTTAGTCTAAGTCGGCAAGGGTTTAAGACATATATAGTTGAAAAAGAAGAAAAATTAGGTGGTAGATTAAACTCGCTTCATAAACTATTCCCATATGATATTGATGCTTCAGATTTTATAGGTAAGATGATTAATGATGTTAATAATGCTAAAAATTTAGAAGTAATTACATCAGCTAAAATAGTAGATATTGATGGTTTTGTGGGTAATTTTAAAGTTGATGTAGATCAAAATGGTATTAATCGACAAATAGAAGTTGGGGCTATAATAGTTGCAGTTGGAAGTTCCTTGCTTGATGCAAAAGGATTATTTGGATATGATGGTCAAAAACGAATAACTCAGTATGAGTTGGAACCAAAATTAAAGAATAAAGAGCTCTCTGCAAAAGATATTGTAATGATACAGTGTGCGGGCTCGCGTAATGATAAGAGACCCTACTGTTCAAGCGTATGTTGCATGACGGCATTAAAAAACTCTGTAGAAATTAAAAAACAGAATCCAGAAGCTCATGTGACGATTTTATTCAGAGATCTATATACTCCTGGAACGGATTATGAGGAATATTATAGGAAAGCGAGAGAACTTGGAGTTTTATTTGTTAAATATGATGAGGATAAAGCACCAAATATAGAGGATACTCAAGTGAAAGTATATAATGAGTTCATTGGAGAAGAAATTAATATTCCTTATGATCTTTTAGTATTGTCTACACCATTAGTATCAAATGTCGATAATAAAGCACTTGCCCAGAATTTAAAAGTTCCCTTAGAAGCAAATGGATTCTTCTTAGAAGCCCATGTAAAATTACGACCTAGTGATTTTGCGACAGATGGAGTTTTTATTGGCGGTTCTGCAAAATGGCCGGTAGATATAATGGAAGCTATAGCTCAAGGTTATTCTGCAGCAGCAAGGGCTAGTACAATTTTATCTCATAATGAAATAGATGTGGAAGGAGCTACATCTAGCCTACCAGAATATAATAAAAGTTTATGCAGTGGATGTGAGATCTGTATTAAAGTTTGTCCATACCACGCAATTATAAAAAATGAAAATGATGAGATTGAAATAATTCAAGCACTCTGTAAAGGTTGTGGTGTGTGTGGGGCTACTTGTACCAATCAAGCTATAGTAATTAAACATTTTACAGATGATCAAATTATATCAGAAATTATAGCATGTGGAGTTAAATAAAGATGATTGATTTTGAACCAAGGTTATTAGGATTTTTATGTAATTGGTGCTCTTATGCGGGAGCTGACCTGGCAGGAGTAAGTCGAATTCAATACCCCCCAAATATGAGAGTTATAAGGGTAATGTGCAGTGGTCGAATTGACCCCAAATTTGTAATTCAAGCTCTAGAATTGGGTTTGGACGGAGTATATGTTATGGGGTGTCACATTGGGGATTGTCATTATCTTGAAGGTAATTATGAGGCAGTAAAGAAATATGAACTAACAGAAAAGTTTCTTAGTTTAGTTGGACTTGAAAATAGAATTAGATTAGACTGGGTTTCTGCCTCTGAGGGCCAAAGATTTGGAGAAGTTATTACTAAATTTGTTAATGATATGCGTGATCTTGGACCATCCCCTCTAAGTGGGGATAATCCTAATCCAGAGTTAGTTGATAAAATAAGAGCAATTAAGATGGCTGTCAGTTGTAAAAGAATGAGGGCTTTAGTCGGTAGACAAAGAAAATTAATTGAAGATGAGAATGTTTATGGAGAAAAAGTTGATGAAGAGGCGTTTCTACAACTTCTCGACCAAGCCATACAAGATGAATATGGACGTCATCAGGTTTTAGTAGCACTTGAAAAAGGAGATAAATCCGTTAAAGATATTGCTGCCGAAATAAAAATAGATCCAAGTGTGGTATTAGAACACATGGTTATTTTAAAGGCTCGTGCTCAAGCGGATTTTAAAGAATTGGTTGGAAATACACCAATATTTATGAGGATTGGTTAAGAGGTAAGAAAAATGGAAAAAATAGGAGCAGTAATGGTTATAGGTGCTGGAATTGGTGGATCACAAACAGCATTAGATTTAGGAGATGCTGGTTATAAAGTATATTTAATTGAATCCACAAATAGTATTGGTGGGGTTATGGCTCAACTTGATAAGACATTTCCCACAAACGATTGTGCAATGTGTATTGTTTCGCCTAAACTAGTTGAGACAGGGCGCCACCAGAATGTTGATTTAAGCATCAATTGTGAAATACTAGACGTTTCGGGAGAAGCGGGAAATTTCACAGTTAATGTGAAAAAGAATTCTCTATTTATTAATCCCGATATATGTACCGGATGTGGAGTTTGTGGTCGAGAGTGCCCAGTTGAGGCGATAGACTTATTTAATGAGGGTCTTTCTAATTTTGCAGCCACCAATGTAAAATATCCTCAAGCTGTCCCCTTAGTATATGCGATTGATAGAAATTATTGTATTGGTTGCGGAATTTGTGCGGGTGTTTGTAAAGCTAAAGCTGTTCAATATGATAGAGAAGATGAAATTCAAGAAATTAAAGTAGGGAGTGTAGTTCTCGCACCTGGTTTTGATGAATTCATTCCCGAAGAAGCAAACCTCTACGGATATGGGAAATTTAAAAATGTGGTTACAAGTATCGAATTTGAGCGTATCTTAAGCGCAAGTGGACCATATGCAGGGAGAGTATTACGCCCCTCAGATGGAGAAGTACCAGAAGAAGTTGCTTTTCTCCAATGTATCGGATCTCGTGATTTTACTGGACGTGGACAGAAATATTGTTCTTCAGTATGCTGCATGTATACATGTAAAGAAGCGGTAATTGCTCATGAACACATGCATCAAATTGAGCCTACTATTTTTAGCATGGACGTTCGGGCATATGGAAAGGATTTTGACAAGTATATAATAAGAGCTCAAGAAGAATATCATGTTAAATATATTAGAAGTCGTATATCTTCAATTTCAGAAGATCCAGAAACAAAAAATTTAATAATTCGATATGAAACTGAAGATGGGAAAGTTCTTGAAGGCATTTATCACATGGTTGTGCTTGGTGTTGGATTAAATCCACCTAATGATTCAAAACATTTAGCTGATAAATTCGGAATTGAATTAAATGAATATAACTTTGCCAAGACAGATATGTGGAATCCAGTACAAACAACAAAACCTGGAATATTTGTCTGTGGAGCATATCAAGGACCTAAGGACATTCCAGAAACAGTAACTCAAGCAAGTGCTGCAGCAGGTTGTGTTAATCAACTTTTATATAGTAAGCGTGGTACTTTAATTACTGAAAAAACACTACCACCTGAAATATTTGTATCAGGGCAACCACCTAGGATTGGTGTATTTATTTGTCATTGTGGAATTAATATTGGGGGTTTTGTTGATGTTCCTGAGGTAACTAGATATGCTAAAACATTACCAAATGTCGTTTTAGCAGATCGTAATTTATATACCTGTTCAGCTGATACTCAAACGATAATAAAAGAGAAAATTGAAGAATATACTCTTAATAGAGTAATCGTTGCATCATGTACTCCTCGAACTCACGAGCCATTGTTTCAAGAAACCATAAGGGAAGCCGGTTTAAATAGGTACCTATTCCAAATGGCTAATATTAGAGACCAATGTTCTTGGGTTCATATGAATGAACCTGAAGCAGCTACACAAAAAGCTAAAGACTTAGTAAGGATGGCTGTAAATAAGGCTCGTGAGATTGAACCCATTGATAGAATAAAACTAAGTGTAACACCAAAAACGATGGTAATTGGTGGTGGAATTAGTGGTATGGTGGCCGCACTTAATTTTGCTAGTCAAGGTTTTGAAACTTATTTAATTGAAAAAGAAGCAGAATTAGGTGGTTTTGCTCGTCATATTTATTTTACTCTTGAGGGTGGAGATGTTCAAGCATATTTGAAAGAATTAATTGATAAAGTTAATTCAAATGATAATATCCATGTATATACTCAAGCAGAAATAGAAACTATTGATGGATATGTAGGAAACTTCAAGAGTTCCGTAGTTCATGGTATCAATAAGGAAAAAACTGAATTTGATCATGGTGTAGTAATTGTTGCAACAGGAGCTAATGAATATAAGCCAAAAGAATTTCTATTTGGACAAAATGATAATGTAATCTTACAATCTGAATTAGAAAAACAAGTAGTAACGACAGATAGTCTTGCTGATAAAAAGTCTATTGTGATGATTCAGTGTGTAGGTTCAAGAAATGAAGAACATCCCTACTGTAGTAAGATGTGTTGTGCGGAAGCAATTAAAAATGCTCTTTTAATTAAAAAGAAATATCCTTCTTGTGAAGTTACAATTCTATATCGCGATATCAGAACTTATGGATTTAAAGAAAAATATTATAGAGATGCCCGTCTGGCGGGAGTAATATTTCTCAGATTTGATGAAAATAATCCACCTGAACTCGTTGCCAATGGCTCTGGATTAAGAGTTGAGGTAATTACTCCAAGAAAGGAGATTATATATATTAACGCTGATTTGGTCGCATTAAGTGCCGGAATAGTGGCTTCACATCATGAAAATGAAGAACTCGGTAAGACTTTAAAAATTCCTTTAAATGATGATAGTTTCTTTTTAGAAGCTCATGTAAAACTTCGTCCAGTCGATTTTGCGACTGAGGGAGTATTTGTTGCGGGTCTTGCTCATTGTCCAAAAACAATTGAAGATTCTATCTCACAAGCCAATGCAGCTGTTTCAAGAGCATGCACTATTCTCTCTAAAGATGAGATTGAAGCTGAAGGAAAAGTTGCTATGATTGATATTTCAAGATGTGTAGGATGTGGAATGTGTGTAGATAATTGTGCATATAATGCGATTGAATTAATCGAAGATAGAAGATTTGGTTTGGTTGCTTCTATTAATCAAGCACTTTGTAAAGGCTGCGGAGCATGCTCAGGCAATTGTCGTTGCTCAGCAATAGATATCATGGGTTTCTCAGCAGAACAAATATATGCCATGATAACCGGGAGGTTGTAAAAAATGACTGAAGTTAATTCTATAGAAAAATCAGAAGAATGGACCCCAAAAATAATTGCATTTTTATGTAATTGGTGTTCATATGCGGGCGCTGACTTAGCTGGAGTTAGTAGAATTCAATATCCTCCAAGCATTAGAGTTGTTAGAGTGCCTTGCTCGGGAAGAGTAAATCCATATTTTATTATTAAAAGTCTAATGGATGGATGGGATGGGGTTGTTATCTCAGGATGTCATCCAGGCGATTGTCATTATATTAGCGGAAATTTAGTTGCCAGGAGAAGATTTGCAATTTTAAAAGAACTTTTAGAATTCTTTGGTATAGACCCCGGAAGAGTAAATTTTATGTGGGCATCAGCGGCTGAAGGGGAACGATTTGCAGTATTGATTAGAAAAGCTACTGCAATAGTTAAAAAATTAGGACCTAACACAAAATTCAAGAAGGAGTGGTGAGATTTATGGGAATCGAGTCTGAAAACCAAGAAATTGAAAAAAAAATGAGAGAAATTGCAGGAACTCTACTCAGCGAGAAAAAAGTAGACTTAATTATAGGATATAAAAAAGGAACCTTACCATTAATTACACAACCCATTATAATAGATAAATCCGAAGATGTTGATAAATTGGTTTGGAATAACTTTTGTCATGTTAATTTAGCTAAATATTTAGTTCCCAGAATCCCAAAATTCTGTGATCCTGAAAAAGGGAATTTAAAAGTCGGAATTATTGCGAAAGGTTGTGTGGGGAGAGCATTACTTCTCTTATCATCAGAAAATAAAATAGATCTAGATGATATTATGATAATTGGAATACCATGTAATGGGGTTGTTAATAGACAAAGTATTACTAAAGATGTTGGTGAGAAGGATATGATTGAAGCCTTTGCTACCGATGATAAAATTATTGTAAAAGGAAAGGATTTTGAAAAATCCTATCCTTATGATGAATTTATGAATGAATTGTGCAAGGTATGTAAGGTTAAATCTCCTCCAGTAACATCTAAAATAAAGGATAAGTGTGTAGGCGCTTGTCAAGAATACGCTTCAATATCTGATGATTTTGTTGATGTTGCACAAGCAGAATCAAAAACCGCAGAAGAAAAATGGGAATATATAAAAGATACTCTGAGTGTTTGTACTCGTTGCTATGCTTGTAGAGAAGCATGCCCAATGTGCTATTGCAATCTCTGCTTTGTAGATCAGAACAAACCCATATGGTTTGGTAAGACTACTGACCTTTCTGATATAATGGTATTTCATTTGATTAGAGCAATGCATATGGCGGGGAGATGTGTAGGGTGTGGAGCATGCAGTTCCGTATGCCCGATGGGTATTGACTTGAATTTAATTAATAGAAAGCTTGAAAAGATCGTGAAAGAAAGATTCGATTATACTTCAGGCTTAGATCCGGAAGTATTACCTCCTATGATGAGATTTAAGATGGAAGATGAAGAAGAATTTATGTTAGAGGAGGATTAAGAGGTGACCAAGAATGAGTAAAAAAATACTTATGAAAAGTGATGTGGCCAAGCTTATTAATGAAGTAAAGAATGAATATAAGATATTCGCACCAATCAAGGAAAAAGGGAATATTTTCTTTAAACAGATCTCAAGTGCAGAAGAGATCGAATTAGATTATCTTAATTCTAAAGTACCTCCAAAAGAGATACTTTTTCCAAAAATGGAGACTCTTTTTGAATATGAATATGAGGGAAAAGATGTCAAAATATCCGAGAGAACTGATTTAGATGATAAAATTCTAATTTTTGGGGTTCGACCATGTGATGCTTTTAGTTTTAAATTATTAGATGACTTCTTTGCTTTTGGTAATAAAAAAGACGAAATTTTCATTAAGAAAAAAGAAAATTCTACAGTTATAAGTATAGGGTGCAATAATCCTAGGCATACTTGTTTTTGTACATCTGTAGGTGGTAATCCATTTTCTAAAGACGAGACTGATGTATTTTTAGCTGATTTAGGTGATAAATATTTAGTGGAACCTGTAAGTGAAAAAGGAAATGCTTTCATTCAAAAATTAACTTGGTTGACTGATGCTCAAGATTCTGATTCAAAAAAGGCAGAAGAATTAGCAAAAGAAGCAGAAGCTTCAATAACCACTAAATTCAATTTTGATATTGTTACAAAAATTCTAAACGAGAATTTTGACCATCCTGTCTGGCAGGAAATTGCAGAATCATGTATTGGTTGCAGTTCATGCACGTTTTTATGTCCCACATGTACTTGTTTTGATGTCATTGATGAGCATGATCAATATCATGACAAGGGACGTCGGATAAGAATCTGGGACACGTGCCAATCTTGTCTTTATACACTTGAAACGAGCGGGCATAATCCCAGACCGGTCAAGTTACAGAGATGTAGGAACAGAATAATGCATAAATTTAGCTATTATCCTACAAACTATGAGTGTTTAGGGTGCGTAGGATGTGGAAGATGCATTCAAGCATGTCCCGTTAATAATGAACTAAGAGTTATAATAGATAAAGTAATGGAAATTGAAAAACAACAGGAGAGTGAAAAAATAAATGCCTAATTTATATACTCCCATACTAACGAAAATAGTAGATATTGTTCCCGAGAATGGATTAAATGACATTAAAACCATTGAATTAAAATTTGTAAATGATAATGAAATTGTACAATATATCCCAGGGCAATTTGCTGAGATTAGCCTTATAGGAAAAGGTGAATGTCCTATTGGAATCGCCTCTTCTCCAACTGAAGGAGACAATATTAAATTCACAATAAAGAAAATGGGAACTGTAACTTCTGGATTTCATGCACTTGAAGTAGGAGATACTGTTGGTATTCGAGGACCATGTGGAAACAGCTGGCCTCTTGAAGATATGAAAGGAAAAAATATCGTAGTAATCGGAGGAGGGTTCGCATTTTCTACATTACGATCTTTATTACTTTGGGTATTGGACGATAAATATAGGAAAGATTATGGCGATGTTACAGTGATATATGGAAATAGAAATACAAGTGAAGTACTTTATAGACCTTTATTAGAAGAATGGGAAAAAAGGGATGATATAAAAATGGTCTTGACCATTGATCGTGAAGAGGAAGAGTGGACTCGGGAGGTTGGTTTTGTTGCGGCCATAGTAAAAAAAGTGGCACCCTCTCCAGAAAATGCTGTAGCTGTCATATGTGGACCTCCTATAATGATCCGCACGGCGGTAGCAGAACTCGTAGAACTTGACTGGAAGGACGAGCAAATTCTTAATTCATTAGAAATGAGGATGAAATGCGGAGTTGGAAAATGCGGTAGATGTAATATAGGTAATAAATATGTGTGTGTGGATGGACCAGTATTTTCACTCGCTGAACTTAAAGAAATGCCTAATGAATATTAAATCAAAATAAGTATTTTTCTTTCCATCTTAATTATCTTTAAATTAATTTAAAATTAACTCTTCTTGAAAGGGCCTAATTCTTTTATTTGATTTGTAAATTCAGTTATAACCTCGGTAAATCTTTTTCCCCTGGAGACGCTAACACACTCCAACCTGACTCGTCTTTCATCTATGCCTAATTGTTTAATTATTATTTCATATAGTCTAGTACCATCTTCATCTATTTTTATGCCAATTATATTTCAATTCTGCTGGTGCTCGACAGGATTATATTTAGATGCTCCAGGCGGATTTATAACAAGAAGTCGTATAATTGAAAATGGGACTTTGAGTATTAATGAATGGTAAGCTTTTAGCCCATTCTCGAAATAAACTGCTTCAAGCCCAAAGGGCTTCATTTTATTATGTCCGTGATAAAGCATGTCTCTATTATTTTTATACCCTTTATTTGAGCGACTTTCTCCTCAATAAAGGGGTTAAATTGCTCAATTGAAGGGATTTTTACCTTAATAAAAAGCCCACAATCTCCACTTAACCGCCATATATCTGTTATCTCATCAAGCCCAACCAATTCTCTTAAAATCTGCTTGATTTCTTTAAAATCCGGTTCTATTTTTATGGTAACAAAGGTTTTTGGATTAGTATTTATGTTATATTCTATTGTATACTTTTTAATAATCCCGTCTTCCTTGAGTTTGTTTACCCTCCTCCTGACTGTAGCCTCTGTTTTTCCAATTTGCTGTGAAATCTCATTGAACGACTTTCTACTATCCTCTTTAAGCAAATCAAGTATTTTCAAATCAATTACGTCTATTTTTATCAACCTTATTCTTTATTATTATATGATAAATACTATTTTTAAAATGATGCATTTTAGTTATGAAATGTGATAAAATGTATTTAAACTCAACTTCGAAAGTTAGATAATATCATTATGCATTTATTTTAAATCTTTGTTTATAAGATACCCCATTTAACTAGAACTTTTGCTTTAATTCAGTTGATTTTCTTAAATCATTATTCTC
>JAEOTJ010000166.1 GCA_016839905.1 Promethearchaeota archaeon
ATTTCTAAAAAAAAAATCTCGTGAAATCGCATTAAAACCCTTGGAATGGTATTTCCGCTCTCAAAGATTTTCTTTTTTATTGATATATAATAAAATAATAAAAGACTTCGTTTAAATGGTATTCCACTCAGTCTTCTTAACCAGATATCTCGGGGGCACTCCTTAAATACCCTTCTCAAGGTTTTTAGCTCCCCATCAGTTAGGTTAAATGTTTTAAGTAAATATTTTAAATAATCAATATTTGCATTTTCGAATCTGTGAAATCTAACACGATCTAAAAACTTCTTTTTAATTTCGTCTATTTTCGCAATGTGATCATCTAAATAATAATAACAGCAAGAAAGCCCGCAACTATGGTTAGTATATCGACTAATTACTCCGTGTTTATTAGCTTTATTGATGGCTCGAACCATTAGATTAGTGCTTCTGAAATCATTGCCCCGACTTTTTAAAAGCTCATGTAAATCCTCTGGGGTTTGAGGACCCAATTCAAATAATATATCTAAAATATCATAAAATAGCGATTTTATTTCCATCATTTTATCTACAATAAATGTTGGTTTTTTGTGTTTATAAATTTAGACATCCGTTTTCAAGTCCAGTATTCAGTTATAAGACTTTCTTATCACTCTTTTTTATTTATAAATGAAGACTATTAAAAAATTATAAAATAACATAAGGTGATTTTTTGAGTTCAGGAGTTATTAAAAATAAAGACATGATACCAAATGGAGAGATCTTGGATGTTGATGAGTGGTTAAAAAAGCATAATAGGACGCTTCAGAGGATTTATTTCAAGCAATTATCGAATTATATTTCTGAGTTATTCAAGAGCAAGAACACTCATCGTTATAGCGACATATCAAATGTAGTCGTTTCATTTTTGAGTTTATCAAAAAAACGAGTCAGTTTCGATATTGAAGATTTTAGGAGCAATCCTAAGTTTAAACTGGCATTAAGAAAGGAATTGTCTTGAATCTTTTTTCTTTAGGAGGAAGTATTTAATGCAATCAAGTAAAAGATTAAAAATAATTGTCGATAATAGGGAAAATAAATTAATTGAGCTAATAAAGCGTAAAGAGTCAGAAATTGATCTTGAAGTAGAACAATTAGATATTGCAGATATCGTGATATCTAAAAATGTAGGCATTGAAAGAAAAGAGGGATTTGATTTCATATCCTCAATAATGGATAATCGATTATTTGAACAGTTAGAACGTCTGAAAAATACATATCCGGATTCAGTTCTAATTCTGGAAGGCTTAAATGATGAAGTTTTTGGATCAACAGGAATGAAAATAGAGTCAATTTATGGTGCTCTTGCATATGTCTCTTATAAGCTAAAAATCTCAGTTATTCCGACAAGAAACTTGAAAGATACGTTAATTGTTATTAAACGGATGGCTTACAGAGAACAAGTAGAAGATAAAGTGCATATATTGGCACGTAGTACTCCAAAGAACATGTCCATGAGAGATAGGAGAGCTTTTATCCTTGAAGGGTTACTTGATTGTGGTCCAAAAAAGGCAAAATTGTTGATTAAGGTCTTTAATACCCCTCAAAATGTATTCGAGGCCATAAGATTAACAAGTATCATATTTACCAAGAATAATAAGCCTAAAGGAATAGAAGGTCCAATTAAAGATATCGGTTTAAAAGGGTTTGGCTGGAAATTTATTCAAAAAAATAAAAAACTCCTATATGATATTGAAGAGGTGGATGCGAAGGATTCATCTAAAACAAAAAATTTGTGTTCCATAGCCAATTACATTTAAAAAAACTCATGATTATACTTATAGTATATACAAAAATGATACTGTTTGGTAAGGTTTTTATATGAAAGATAAGCAATTATTAGGACAAAAGATTGAAGCATTTATTGATCAAATTAATATTAAGGATGCAAAATTGTATAGAGGTCCTTTGAAAAGATTCATCAAATTTTTAGGCTGGAATACTGATTTTAATGAGCAAGATGTTATAGAATATTTAAATTCTGAATATTTTAATAATTTAAGCTCCAGATATTCTAATTTCCAAAAATCTTTAATTAACCGCTTTTGTTTTTGGTATAAAAAGAAATTTGATCCTCCTATTCATAAGGATCAGCTTAATAATGAATTTCAAAGCAAAAATAATATTATCCCTTGGACATCAATCAAACCATCTAGATCTCTTCTTTCACAAGAGTTAGTATCAGAACTGGAAAGAATAATAAAGAATTATAATCAAGCAAGAAAGTTAAAATCTGAACGCATAAATATCTTGAAGACCAAGGTTATAATGCGTAATATTGTAAGCTATATGGATAAGGAATATTTGAAAGTAGATGGAAGAGTAATTATTGGTCTTGCATTAAATTTTACTACAATGCTTACTCATTATGAAATTGAAAAATTAGTGAAATGTCCAAATTCTTTTGTGGGAAATTTAAAAAAAAAAATTAGGAGAGCGAATCCAGGCGTGATATCATGGCTTTCAAGGTATAGTAATCAATATCAATTAAAGAATATTATTATAAAAAAGGAGATGTGATATGGAAACGTATAAAAGAAATTATCTGGTATATTTTTATGCTTATTTTGCTGCAACGGCAATAATGTTATATATTCACACGTATTTACCCATTTTATTTCTCCGAATATATAGTATTGAAGAAATTGAAATTGTATTCGTTCAAATCTTTTCATATTCTGCATTATTCTTAAAACCTGTCATATCCATTTATTTTGATAAATATAAATCAAAACGCGGAATCATAGCAATCATAAGTGCTGTTGGAATTATCTTAAGTTTTATTCTATTGGTCATTAATTTAACTTTACTCATTATTTTTAGCATTTTATTGGGTTTAACATTTGCTTTTATTTCCCTATTAGATGTCATCATTGATAAGGTCATCATCGACCGTTCCTTAGATGAGGAATCTAAAAGTAAAAACATTTTATTTACACAGTTAGGTGCTTTATCAGGAAGTATATTTGTATCGGTTGTATATTTGATCATAATGTCAGATTTATATTCAATTGAAGTTTGGAATCATTTTTTTTTAATTGGAATTATTTCAATAGCTCCCATTATATTCATTATGTTCTTATTAAAAGATAATCCAATGCTCAATAAAAGTGAAAGTAAAGAGAATATTAAAGATTTGGAGAAATCCTGCGAAGCAATCTCCTCTTCTCAAAAAATAACTAATTGGATGAAAAATAATCCTCAAATACTGCTTATGTGCTTGTTTCTTTTCTTATATTCGGCGAATTATCTTTTAGAATGGACCTTGGAACCTTGGATCTTGGATCAATTTGGAGAAGAAGGTGTGATGATCTATACTTTATCATTCATTATTCTCGTGCTGATTAATGCGTTTAGCATGATTTTAGCAAGCAAAAAGTTTCAAGATTTAGACCGGAAAAAAGTTATCATGATTTCTCTCATCATGGCAGGCATCCTTTACGCAATTGCCCCCTTTGTAGGCCTTATAGGTTTCATCATTCTAATTGCAATTTCTCAGTTTTTTGCCGGTTTTCTCAGTATTTATTTGATTGCAATGGTGATAGATTTATCTCAAGAAAAAGGAACCTATTACCAGTTAATGGCTTCCTTTGTCGTGCTTGCCGAAGTCATATTTGTTCCTCTTGGTACATATCTATCAGGATTGGATTTTGTATCTGCTCAACTTTTATTCGTGATCACGGGGATGGCATTCATTGTTTCGGTAATTCCAATTTATTATATTAAGGACTAAATAACTTTAGCTTAAATTTTAAAAATAAAAATAAGATTGATATATTAAATGAGAATGATTCTAAGCTTATAGTTAGAGTTTTTTATTTAATTTATCTATCCTTTTTTGGCGTTCTAGAAAGATGGGAAGTTTATATATATTTCATTAATAATAATCATATACTAAAAAAATTTTAAAATATAAAGGAGGATTAAATAATGAAAGATGAGAAAAAATATTATGTAACTACATGGCGGAATAAGGGGATTACATCTGAAGCGGAATCTATTAATGATTTTATTAAAGTTTTCGAAGATTTGGCAAAAATGTTTTCAGAATGGAAAGATAAAGGAATCAAATTATGTGATAATGGCGGAATCTCTGATGACTATGCTCATTTTTACACAGATGATAAAGATGTTGCAATTGAAGCCGGATTCACCTATACTAATTTAAATGATGAAAATACTAAATATCTCAGAACATATTCGGGAGAAGAAGTAAAAATAAATTAAATTTATCTATCAGATAAATTGA
>JAEOTJ010000167.1 GCA_016839905.1 Promethearchaeota archaeon
AATGAAAATGTAAATTGGGTCCCAAAATCTATTGGTATTGGGAGGTTTGGTAACTTCTTGGATCATGTAAGAGATTGGGCAATCTCTCGGGAGAGGTTCTGGGGCACTCCATTACCCCTTTGGATATGTTCTAATGAAGAATGTAATCATATTATAGCGATTGGCTCCTATGAAGAATTGAAAGATTTATCTAAAGAGAATGTAATACTTGAGGATTACCACAAGCCAATGGTTGATGAGATCATTATTCCTTGTGATAAATGCAAAAGTGATATGAAAAGAATTCCAGAGGTTTTAGACTGTTGGTATGATTCTGGGGCTGCTCCTTTCGCTCAATATCATTATCCTTTTGAAAATAAAGAACTTATAGATAGCAAAGATACTTATCCAGTCGCTTTCATAGCTGAAGGAATGGATCAAACAAGAGGCTGGTTCTATACATTGCATGCGATTGCTACAGTAGTTTTTGGGCATAATGCATTTAATAATGTAGTCGTAAATGGAATAGTGCTTGATGGAGAAGGTCAAAAAATGAGTAAAAGTTTAGGCAATACCATTGATCCTTGGACTATATTTAATTCACAAGGATCCGATGCTTTAAGATGGCTCTATTATGTTTCGGGACCTCCACATAAAGAAAAGCGCTTGAGTCTTGATAATGTTAAATACATAGTTTCTCAATTTATTTCAAAGTACTGGAATTCATTCCTATTATTTTCAAATAATGTAAAATCTCAAGATATGAAGCCCCTTTTAGAGTTTGATATTAATGATCTAAAAAATCCTATCGATATCTGGGTAATAAGTAAAATAAATTATGTTTGTAAGGAAATTAAACATTTACTTAACGATTATTTAATATATAATAGTGCGGAAGTCATTCAAAGATTTATCATTAATGATTTTAGCAATTGGTATCTTAGATTTGCTCGAAAACGCTTCCTAGCAAAGGGTCAAGATGTATATAACGTGGTTTATTATATTTTCGACAAGATTAATCGATCTATGGCTCCTTATGTTCCATTTTTATCAGAAAGGATTTTTCTACAAATGCAAGAGAATTATGAATACATGAAAAACATTCAATCTGTACATTTATCAGCCTTTCCAGAATATGATGATAATTTAATTGATGTTAATCTTATAGATGAGATGGATATACTAATTAATCTCATTCAAGATTTAAGGGCATTAAGAGAAAAAGCGAAAATCAAAACTCGTCAGCCAATTAAGGAATATTTATTATTTTTAAGAGATAAAGAAAGATCTATCGTTGAAAAATTTGGTTTTTTAATAAAATCTGAACTAAATGTTAAAGAACTCAATTTCATTGATGAAAATAAAGCAAAATCACTATATACGGAAAATATTATTCTAAATAAAGGGATTATAGGAAAAGATTTCAAACAAAATCGTGTAAAAGTTGAGAATTATCTAAAATCAACTGAACTTGAAGAAATTAAAAAGAAAGTCATAAAAGGTAAAATAAAGATAAAAATTGACGAGAAGGAACATGAAATTTTAAAAGAACACTTTCAAATTGAACAAATAGCTAAAAAACCTTATGGTGTTGAAGTATCTAATTATGGAATCATCTTAATTAATAAAAAATTAGATCAAGAATTATTACAGGAAGGTTTTATGAGAGAATTTATAAGAAATATTCAAGAAATCAGAAAGAAATTAGGTTTATCTCGTGGTAAGGAAAAAATAATCATAAATATTACTAATGATTTTAAAATTGAAGATGAACTTGGAAATTATATTGATAGTGTGAAGAAAGATACAGGATGTATTAAATTTGGAAAAGAAAAGGTTGGTGAGATGTTCTCGTTAAAAATCCAAGGTAAAAATATTGATATTTATGCAGATATAATAGATGTTTAATTTTACGGATTTATAACCTTCTTTTATACTTTTTAATATTTTGGAAAAGTGAATCATGAGAAGTTTTATGTATGTCGTTTGAAAAAATTACGAGAGGTAAAGGATTATTAGAGAAGTTTTTATCAATCCAAAGAATGAAAAAAGCAAATTCAATTATCAATAAACAAAAAAAAAAAGGAAAGATCTTAGATATTGGATGTGGAAGTTATCCCTTTTTCTTATTAAATTCAGATTTTAGTGATAAATATGGTATTGATCAAGAAATAAAAAATCTTACTTATAAAAACCTAAAACTAAACTTATATAATCAAAATATTTGTGAAGTATCGAAATTACCATTTAAAAAAGATTTTTTTGATGTTATTACAATGTTGGCAGTAATAGAACATTTAAATTATTATCAGATTTTAAAAATTCTAAAAGAATGCTATTCCTTACTAAAAAGAGGTGGTCTTATTATTATAACAACTCCAGCTAATTGGAGTGATATTCTTTTAAAAATGATGGCTAAAGTCCATATTGTTAGTCCTATAGAAATTTCAGATCATAAAAATTCTTTTAATTTGAAACAATTAGATTTTTTATTAATTAAATCTGGTTTTAAAAAAGAAAGTATTCAAAAAGGTTATTTTGAATTCTTTTTAAATTTATATATATGGGCTAAAAAATAAAATTCTATCTTTTATTTTACATATTTTCGGAATTTTAAAATATCTGTTTCTAGCTGGTCTCTTTAAAAATGAAACATTGAAAAGAAACCAAATGATATATAAAACAGAAACATAAAAAAAATAGTTTTTATGCAATTTTTGGAATAATAGTTTTATTTATGCGCATTTCTTACATCTAAATATGTTTAAATTAACTAAATCCTTTGATCCTTCCAAAATCTTGCTAATAAAAAATTAGAGCTTTTTTCAAATATCTTTTTAATATGAAACTTAAATATATAATAAAAAAAACTAAAAAGTCGTGAGTTTTTAAAAAACCGATAACGTATTAATACAATTAAACTTTCTAATCCGTCAAGCCAATTTATTTTAGCATTTCCAAAAGCTCTATAACGATATTTTATTGGTAATTCAATAATATTAAAACCTTTAGAAGCGATCTTAGCAGTAATCTCTGGCTCGAGCTCAAATTCTCGTGCACATATTTTAATATTATTTAAAATTTTGCGTGTAAATAATTTATATCCAGTTTCCATATCAGTAAGATTTACTTTATAGAGAAGGTTCGTAATTTTTGTTAAAAAAATATTCCCTAAATAATGGGATTTTGACATTTTCTGGGGATTCTCAGCCAATCTAGTGCCATAAACTACTTCAGTTTGATGATTTAATATCGGTTCTAATAAATGTGGAATATCAGACGGGAAATATTCAAAATCCGCATCTTGAATAATAAAAATATCTCCTTTAGCATATTTTAATCCTATTCTTATTGCTACACCTTTACCTTGATTCTTATTTAATCTTATAAATCTTACTTTATTTGTTTGAATTTCATCTTTAATGAATTCTAATTGATTTTTTTTTGAACCATCATCAATAACTATGATTTCATATTCAATACTAAAATTGACTTCTAATATATTTCTTAATAATGGTTTAATTGTTTGGTCTTCATTATAACAAGGAATTATTATACTTAGCTTCAAATTTATTTTTTTTTTTTTTTTTTAGAGTATGATCTTTGAATAATAGCTATCTTTTTAATTCTTCCAAAACGCTTGGAACTATGATGAAAGGACACTCAAGATAGTGTTTAAGTCTCATCTCCAGATTTTCAAGGGTTCG
>JAEOTJ010000168.1 GCA_016839905.1 Promethearchaeota archaeon
TAATGAAAAAAATTATCCAATATCAACCCGGCAAGTTGGATTTTATGAGCAAGCCAATTTTGAAAGCTCTCAATAAATGTAGTTTCACAAAAGGAAAATGTGATTTGAGTTATTTCAAAAAATTACTCGAAAATTATTCAAAAGAAGATATCGCAGCTGCCGCTCAAAAAAGACTAGAAGAAATTGTTATAAGATACATCGAGGATGCTTTTAAGCTAACCAAAATTAAAAATCTAGTTTTGGCAGGGGGTATTTTTGCAAATGTGAAAATGAATCAACTCATCAAAGAAAAGCTGAATATTCATAACATTTATATTCATCCCAATATGGGTGATGCAGGATTAGCATCTGGAGCAGCTCTCTATGCTTATTATAACAAGATTGTTAATAATGCAAAATTTAGACCTAAATTCTTATCAAATCTATATTTAGGGCCATCTTATAATGATCAACAAATTGAAATATGCTTGAAAAAGAATAATGTTTCTTATACTTTAGAACAGAACATAGAAAAGAAAATTGCCGAAGCTTTAGTTAATAATAATGTTGTTGGACACTTTTATGGAAGAATGGAATATGGACCTCGCGCATTAGGTAATCGGTCAATATTAGCAAATCCTACCAATAATAAAATAAATAATTTTCTAAACAAACGTTTGCGAAGAACAGAATTTATGCCCTTTGCTCCGTCAATTTTAGAAGAATGTGTTAAAGATTATGTCGTAAATTGGACAGAAGATGATATTGCTTCATTTTTTATGACTATAACCTACGATGTTAAAAATATTTTTAAAGAGAAAGCTCCTGCTGCGGTTCATATCGATGGTACTTGTCGCCCCCATATAGTAAAAATGAGAGATAATCTGAGATATTATAATATTATAAAGGAATTCTTTAAACTAACGGGAATTCCCTTAATAATAAATACAAGTTTTAATATGCATGAAGAACCCATTGTATGTACTCCTAACAGTGCTGTAAAAGCATTTAAAAGAGGTGCTACCGATATTCTAATAATAAATAATTTTTGGATTGAAAATGATGCTAAGTCGGAGTAGTATGAGATGAATATTGAGAAATTAAGAACAGATTTAAAGATAAATTTTCCAGTTTTTGAAAATTTTCGAGATATTAGCTTCATTCCAAATAGGTTAAGCAGTAATATTAAGCTAAAGGAAAATTTACTATACAGAAGCAGCTCATTGGCAAAATATGACAATAATCATATCAAAACCTTTATGAAAAATAAAAATATTGATTATATTATCGATCTAAGGGATGAGAATGAGATAAAAACCTATGATTTTAATGAAGATTTGTTTTATTCAAATGAATTTTCAAAAAAATATGTAAAAATTATTCCTTTAAATCCCTTTGTAAAGGAATATATAAAAAATGAACCATATAAGAACCTATATTATGCTATCATCAAAGACTATACTCGTTCAATTGGATTGATTTTTAACTTATTTACAAATGTGGGATTGGAAAGATTGATAATTCACTGTCAAGCTGGAGTAGATAGAACGGGGATAATTATCGCATTATTATATGAATTGCTGGGGCTTGAGAGAGAATATATCTTAATTGACTATATAATATCAAGAGAAGATGATATCAATGTGGAAAACTTGACCTATATGTTAAATCAAATCGATAATAAATATGGAGGGATTTTAAATTACCTAAATATCTATTGCAAAATCACAATGGATATGATAAATACAATTAAAAATCAGTTTTTATTTTAACAGTTTATAAAGGGGGAATTATAATGGAAATAGACATTCATAGATTTGAATTAATGGAAGCCCTTGATGAAATTATATATCGATTAGAGGAATACCGCGCCAAGGGGATCCGAGAATTCTCAATCATCCACGGTTTTCATGGCGGACAGGTATTGAAAAATTACATTCAATCAGAAGGATTTTTAAAAGAAATGGCGCATGAGGGATTTCAATTGAAGAGAAAAAGAAGCTCCAATAATGGCGAATCATGTTTTTTATTTTATTAGAAATCAATTGAAAATTAGTGATTATTTAAAATTTAGTGATAATTAATTCACTCGACAATAAAAGTTTGATGCCTAAGCTTGAAATATTGTAAATAAACTCCCTTGTAGTTAGCGTAATACTTTCTCACCCAGCTCAGGTGAACTTGAAGCCCTCGTTTTAACGATTTTAATTCTTCGTCTTCTGGGATCTTGACGATATTCTGATCTAATTTTAAGATTTTCGCTTCGATTTTCAAAATATATTTTTGAAATGCTTCAAAATTGTGAAGAAACACGATTCCTTTCACGACAATGTTTATTCCCTCTCCCGTTTTCATTCCGTTCTTTAAAGAGGGATAACGCTCTAGATCCAGATTCATACGCTCTGTTGCGTTATTAGTTGGTTGTAGACGAGTATCTTCGAAATATCTAAACAAGTTTGGAAAGAGCGTATAAAATTGATCTATTATTTTATCCACCTTTTCAGAGACTTTCCCGTAAAGCTTCAATTCTGCCATTAATAATTGCCACACTGCCCTATATAACGTAGAGCGATTAAACACCGCAAAAAGTGCTTTTTTGATCTCGTCATAGGGCTCTGGAAGCTCCTCTTTTACTTTCATCCCTAATCCCGCAGCCGCATATATTGCCTCGTTTAAGTTCTTTTTATAATGAGTTTGACAGCGCTGAACTTTTATGTAGCTAAATCTCCAACTTTTAAAGATACCTCCATAAGTATTTGAGCCATCCAGCACCAACCCCCTAAACTTAATTTTTCCTTGACGTTTGGAGCTTGAAAAAAATCGCTTTATTGAGCCTGCATCCCTGTCAGGTGAAAACTCTGCATTCACGTAGAAACCGTCCCATAAATCAACTAAACTTAGAATATAAGCTCTTTCTCCGTTGGTTCTAGTGTGAATTTCGTCGAATCCAAAGTACCCGGAAACAGGCAGTTTCGTATTCATAACCACTTCTTGGATAGGTTCCGCTGCCTCATTAACCCAATTCCTTATAGATGATTCGGAAGGTATGCAAGTTCCATTAACTTGAAAAAGAGCCCTAATCTCACCAGGCGTATTTCCTAAATAAAAATAATTTCTTGCTTTTACTTTCACTTCCTCCTGATAATTCCCATATTTGGGTAAAAATTCGCCATAATTTGGTTTATACTCGCCGCATTTTTCACATCTATACCGCTGAAGTTTAAATTTTTTATAACTCCGCCCGTCACTGGTGTAGACCGTTCGCTTGTTAGTTCCATTCCTTGTAAGTTTCTTATTATGATATTTACATACTTCTTTCCTTAATCCTATTAACCTTCCCGGAAATAAAACGAATTCATCTTCGGAATCCGAAGATTTTTCATTAATTTGAATGTTCTCGAGCTTTTTTTCTAATAAAATGCAGTATGACTCAAGGTCTGGCAAAAAATCACATAGATCCGTATGAATTGCTTTTATGGGAGTATTATTATGCTTTACTAATATACTCATAAATA
>JAEOTJ010000169.1 GCA_016839905.1 Promethearchaeota archaeon
GCTTTTAAAATGACTTTTTTTTGCCCTAATTTTTTCCATTCCTTCCATATCTTTTTATCTTGGATTCTAACTAAATCAGAAGCCTCTACACTCGCATGACATGCCTGAGCACATTTTTTTCCTGTACTCATCTTTAAATCAGTTCTTATTAAGATTAATTGTTTATATTCATGCATAGATCATTCTATCCCTATTAAGATTGTAAAAATTAGTTAAGAAAATAAAATAAAGATTATCATTATTGAAATTCCACTCTTGTAATTGTACCTGTTAACTCATTAAGTAAATCTTCAATTTCCTCTGAAGTAAATAGTATTTTATCTTTATCTTTCTTTCTAAGTACTGCCTTAAATTCAATATCTCCCGTGGCAAGGAAAATCTCATTTAATGAAATTAATTTTGCTGGAGTAATTAAATCCTCTACTACAGGCCTAGGTTTTTTTGTTTTTTCAATAAAAATCAATGTCTCTATTTCATATTTATCTTGAATCCATTTTTTTAATTCTGGAGTGATTTTAAGCTTATTTTTAGATCCAACAACAATTATTAAAACATCTTCATAATCAATGACCTTATAAAAAGAAATATCTTTCAAATAACCAAATTTTACAGTTTCTGTAGTCTCCAGATTTATCAAATCTCTAGATAAATCTATTTCAAATTCGGTTAATTCCCCACCATCCAACTTCTGTTGACAACTGGTACACAAAAAGCCAGAATTAATACAAGTTTTGCAAGCAGGGAGTTCCCTCATTAATTTTTACCAAAATTATTTTACATTAATAACTATAACTCTATAATGTCACAATTTATATTTTTTATTAAACGTTCGGCTGAATCCGGATTAGTGATATAAGTATAAAGTGTTTTTTTAGTTCTTAATTTCAACTTAACACGATCCCCAATTCTCTTCACACGGCAATGTACGCTTCTTTCTGATAACCTTATAAAAGTTTCTTCGTCAAAAATCTCCTTAGGCATTATAATTCAGCTATCTTTTATTAAATTAATTGTGTCAATAAATTAATTGTGAAATATTAATTTTTCCACAATTAATAATGTCTTAAGTAATTTGATTAAGATTCAATAATCAATTTCCATAAACTTTAACTTTATTCGTTAATGACTTTTATTAATTCCTAATTTGTTAATTTAAAAAGTAATTTAAAAAGCAACTGAGCCCGATGAGCCCAATAGATGATCCTTATAAACGACGGATTGCCCGATACCATCTTCTAGAGAAGAGTGTTTGCCGTAAATGTGGCGCTTTAAATCCATTAAGGGCAAAAAAATGTAGACTCTGTCATGGAAAAGATATACGCCTAAAAAAAAGAGACCTTACGAAATAAATACTTATTTAATTAATTCTTTTTATTGTATGATCAAATTATCGGTTTCATTCCAGAAGCCCAATTCGCAATCTCTGCTAATTTTTCTTTAACGAAAGCGATATTTCCATGACCTAGAATATTTTTCAATAGAGTATGAGCTTTATTATCAGGTTGTTCTATAGGGTGTGGATCGTGTTTTATTTCTATAGGAAAGTTATTTTCTTCAATACAATTTCTTAAATTACCTATATTTAATTCGGCGATTCCATAAACGGTTAAATCATTATTCGACAATTGGTATAAATTATTTAAAAAAGCTAAAGTGTCTGTAGGTTTAGCATGTTTACTCCAATCAACAGATAATCCTCTCCTTGCTTGAGATTTCATGAAGAAGTTTGTTCTGATTCGATCCAAATCCTCCCATTGCTCCCATAAAAACTTTTTAACTCCTCGATAAAAATAATGATGTTCCTTGAAATTTTCGGGAGGTTCTGGAGGAATCATGCTTAGGAATTTATTATTTTTTTTATCCAATTCACAAGATTAGATTCGATCAATGAAAGGTTCATACGAATATCCAAGAAGTCTTCAGGATGTCCAAAATGCTCTCCGAAGAGATGAATGGTCTCATTATCAATAGGTAAGTATATAACCAGATTAAAAATATTGTTTCTCCATTCCACATTTATGCTACCATCCTCATCAAGATATATTGAAGGAATAGTTACATCAATAAATCCTCCCCTCAATTTTTCTATTACACTCTCTAAAAGCTTTGATGCTTTTAAGGATAAATTATGCACATCCTCTAGATTTTCCAGCTCATTTATGAATGTGGAGAGTCTTTGGAATTTTTCCCTCAATTGGTCTATTTTTAAATTATGTCTTGATTTAATGGTTATAACTTGTTCCACTAGATGTTCTTTAGTCCAATATTCTTTTTCTTTAGGTTTAATCCAATTTGGTTCAATTAAAAATTTTAAACTCTTCTCAATCATATTCTCAATCCACCCATTCAAATTCTTTTAATAATTTTAAACCTTGCTCCTTAGATAAGGTACGAATTGTTTCTTCTTTATCAATTGCTCTATCAACGACATTCTTTAACTGTAATAAATCATCATAATTCATTGTTATTACCATATCTTTTAAAAATTTATCATTATCTAAATATTCGATTATCATTGAATGTTTTACTAAAGCATATTCTGGAGGTTTAGAAGGATTGTTATAGTATATATGCCTTAAATCTGTAATAATTCGACTTAATGCGAAAAGATGAGGATTATCTCTACTAAGAGCATTAAGTTTTGACAGAATACCTAAGGAATTTTCCATCTCTAATACCTTTTTCAAGGATTCCTTTATATTTTCATCAATTTTCAAATCCATATCATAGTATTTTAATGAACTTGAAATTATATTTTCAAGAAAATCTTCCTTTTTCAGATGAAAT
Organism: Promethearchaeota archaeon; assembly: GCA_016839905.1. The sequence continues at coordinate 2,788 of JAEOTJ010000169.1, forward strand.
GCGTAATAATTAATATAAAAATGTCCTAAGAAGTCCAAAATCTCGCGTATTTGTTCCTGGTTGAGTGCTGTATCTTTTACGATTTTATTAACTATATCTATTGGTGATTCGGGAGAAATCAAATTTATATTATCAATAATTTGATTCCTTTCGTTTAGTGATAAATTGCAAAAACTTTGAAAAGCTTCCAATTTACTTTTAGGTATTCTTATTTTTATTTTCATTTATTTTAATCATCCATAATTTTATTCATAAAATTATTAGTATAATCTTAATTTTGCTCTTTATTTTAATTAATTTTTACTTTAAATTTAAAAATTCATAAAATATCTATATTATACAAAATTCATTGAAATAAAATTTCATCCCACTTTTTTCCCATACATCAAAAATCCATAAATAATGATTTAAAAATCTTAACTCCTATATTATAATAGGATTTAAGAGTTAAAAATTTTTAGATCAAACATTTCTTGTCCAACAACCGTTGCTATAGTTTATAGATTTTGCTGTGATGCAGGTTTTCTTATTGCGCATTGGATAAACTCCTCTAAGTTTTGTTTCATCAGTAGATTTAATGTATTTACATTTAGAATTGCATTTTTGATACTTTTTTATTGGGTTGATAATATATTTGAATTTTTTTAAACATTTTTTATATGAAATATTTAGCATGAAATTCTTATCGAGTTTCACATAATATAATATGATTACAAAAAGGATTTTTCTTATATTTAGTTTCTTTAATTTATCGATAGGAGAGAGCCTATTCAATAATTCTTTCCTTATTATCATCTTGTCTAAGATTTTCAGTTTAAAGTGGTTAAAAACCTCATTTTAACTTTATTCATTAATGACCTTTATTAATTCCTAATTTGTTAATTTAAAAAGTAATTTAAAAAGCAACTGAGCCCGATGAGCCCAATAGATGATCCTTATAAACGGCGGATTGCCCGATACCATCTTTTAGAGAAAAGTGTTTGTCGTAAATGTGGCGCTTTAAATCCAATAAAAGCAAAAAAATGTAGACTCTGTCATGGAAAGGATTTACGCTTAAAAAAAAGAGAACTTACGAAATAAATACTTATTTAATTAAATCTTTTTATTGAAGATTTTGTGTTCTTTATTTCTAATCAGGATATTCAAATTTAATGAGAAGATTATCTTGAAAAATATTACATGCTACCCCGACGGAGAAGAAGCTAATTATTAAGAAGAAAAATTAAAAATGAAATAACAGGTTTTCCTTTGAAAAAAATAAAAATTGGGCTATTCAAGATTTTAATTTTAAATCAGTTATATTTCAATTACAATTTATAGTTATTATATTAAATGAAAAGGAATTGGAAAACAAATGAAAAAAATAGTCATAATTGGTGGAGGAATAGCGGGGCTATCTGCGGGTTGTTATGCTAAAATGAACGGTTATGATGCCCATATATACGAAATGCATGATCTTCCTGGAGGTCTTTGCACTTCTTGGAAGAGGAAAGGATATATATTTGATGTTTGTATTCACTGGTTAGAAGGTACCTCTCCCTATTCACCATTCCATAGGATTTGGCAAGAATTAGGCGTTATCCAAGATAAAAAAATTTATTATAAAGATATTTCTGTAAGATTATTCTTAAATGGGCAGATTGTTAATTTTTATTGTGATCCTGAGAAATTAGCTAAACATTTAAAAGAGATTGCTCCGGAAGATAGTGAAACTATAGATGAATTAGTATATACTATTAGAAAAGTGTACTCGCTATTTAATATGCCTTTAACAAAAGCTAAAGAACTATCTAGTATAATTGATAAGCTTAAAATGGTAAAAAGTTTTATGCCCTTTATGAAATTCTTCTTCAAATATGCAAGAATGAAGATTGATGAATTTGCAGCCAAATTTAAAAATCCTATTCTACAGCAAGCTATACTAGCTCTAATGGCAGATACTGAATTTGACGTATTTTTCGGTGTTCCTTTTATGATTGCAACCCAAGGTTGCGGATTCCCTGAAGGAGGTTCTCTTAATTTCTCTAAAAGTATAGAACAGAATTACATCAAATTAGGTGGTAAAATTCATTATAATTCAAAAGTTGAAAAAATCTTAGTGAATAATAATGAAACTGTGGGTGTAAGATTAGAAGATGGTAAAGAAATTAAGGCAGACATAGTTATTTCTGCTACAGATGGGTATAGCACAATCTTCAAAATGTTAGATGGTAAATTTATAAATAAAAAAATTAGAGATTGTTATGAAAATCAACCTACTTTCCCCACTTATTTGCAGGTATCAATTGGTGTAGATATGGATTTGTCGAGCCGCTCCAATCTTAATAATTCAATTTATAACTTTTATAAACTAGATGAACCAATTGAAATAGCTGGAAAGGAGCATAGATTCCTTAGCCTTAAAACTTATGCTTTTGATCCGACTTTCGCCCCCAAGGGTAAAACTACTCTAGTTGTTGGTTTCAGTTGCCAATTTGAAAATTGGGAAAAATTATATCAAGATAGAGAAAGGTATCGACAAGAGAAAAAAAAAGTAGAAAGAGCTGTTGTTTCTAAACTAGAGAAAATTATACCTAATATTAAAGATAAAATCGAAGCTATTGATGTAGCAACCCCAATGACAATTGTTCGTTATACAAATAACTGGAAAGGCTCCTATATGGGTTGGGCTAATCCCTTTTCTGCGAGAATATCCAGAACATTACCAAAGCTGAAAAACTTTTTCATGATTGGTCAATGGGTAGGAGATACAGGTGTATCAGGTGCGGCAAAATCTGGTAGAGATAGTATAGAATATTTATGTAAGAAGGACAAAAAAAAGTTTATAACAACCAAACCATAATTTTTTTTCTCTTACCTTTTCCATTCACTACGCTTCTCTAAGAATGAAGGAACCTTATATCATTACTATTAATGCTATAAAAGCTTTTAAATTCTTATTTGAATTAAAAAAAGAAGTATTGATTAATTGTAATTTTAAATCTTATCAAGTCCTTATATTCTATAATATTCCCCTTTTTAATTGGTCTATTTTATTTAATGCGGTATCATACCTTTCTTGAGTGTCTTTAATATACTCTAAATATTGCTCCTGAGTACACCTTCCTTGCTTGTACATTGCATCTAAAGTTTTTAATTTCAGGATTATTAGACAATGGGTACATAAAAACGTAATTTCGACTTTATTCGTTAATGACTTTTATTAATTCCTAATTTGTAATTTTAAATTTATTTTGACTTAATAGAATCTAGCACCACATTTCTTACAGGAATTGCTGCTTTTTTTTAATTTTATACCACATACAGGGCATTTGGTTCTAATGACTTTAGGTTGCTGTTTAATTTCTTGTTCTTCAGCCATTATTTTATTGTCTTCAACCCTTATTTCATTATTTTCAGCTATTATTTCATTATCTTCAGTCAGCCACTCACTATTTGATGATTCCAATTCAGGTTGTAAATATCCATTCGCTCTGTTTATAGGCATAGAATTTTTATACATTTGTGAGAGGAATTTATCTTCCCTTTCCCTTTTAACAAAAAAAGTTATAATAACTCCACAAACACCTGCTATGATGATTAAACCAATGATGATTAACAATAAATCTATTAAAGATAATTCAAGTTCCTTATCTTTAAGTATATTTTTTATTTGAACCTCGACTTGTATTGAACCCCCGCAAGAATATGTCTCACCAAAGCTGTTTTTGGCACAAACCCTAAAGTAATAAGTACCACTAAAATTTAATCTTACGCTATAGCTAGTTATTGATTGTTCATTGACCAATATCACCTGAGAACCATTATAAGTGGTAAAATTTTCACCCCATGACATGTAAAGCGTATAACTCTCAGCGTTGAAAGAGGGCGTCCAAGTGAGAGTAAATTTTCCATCATCATCCGGAGAGCCTGCATCTGGAGAAGATAAATTTAATTCTACAGGGGGCTCCGCAAAAACATAAATCGGTAAAGAAAGTGCATCTGAATACATCTCCCCTGCTAAATTTTTCGCACAAACCATAAAGTAATAAAAATCTGTTTGTGAAGTAGAAAAGGAAGCCGTATTTACATTTAATTCATCAATCAATATATTTTGAGTGCCAGTATATGTAAAAAAGGCGTCTGTATCCCAATACACCGTGTAGTTTTCAGCTCTAGCAGATACATTCCAGTTCAGAGTAATTTGACCATCAATGTCTGTAGACCATGCATCAGGAGAGGTTATAGAGAAAGGTCCTGGAGAAGGAAATAAAACAAATACATTCAAGCAACCTGAATCTGAATATCTCTCCCCCGTTTCATTTCTTGCGCAAACCCTAAAATAATAATTTCCACTTAGATTAGTAGAAAAGGGCGCGGTATTTACATTTAATTCGTCAATCAATATATTTTGCGCTCCAGTATATTTAATGAATGAAATTTTATCCCAATATACCGTGTAATTATCGGCCCCATTAGATACACCCCAGTTCAGAGTGAATTGACCATCATTGTCGGGAGAACCTGCATCGGGAGAAATTAATGAAAATATACCTGGGGGAGGAAAACCGACAACTACCTGCAAGCATCCTCCAGATGAGTATCTCTCACCTGTTTCATTTTTTGCTAATACTCTAAAATAATAGGTACCATTTTGAGAAGTAGAAAAAGGAGCCGTCATTACATCTAATTCGTTAATCAATATATTTTGAGCGCCAGTATATGTAGTGAAGGAAGTAGTGTCCCAATACACCGTATAATTATCGGCTCCATCAGATGTGCCCCAGTTCAGAGTGAATTGCCCATCAAGGTCAGGAGACCCTGCGTCTGGAGAGGTTAAGGAGAATGCTCCTGGAGGTATTCTTGCAACATCAATCTGTAAACAACCTGAATCGGAATATCTCTCACCGGTCATATTTCTCGCACAGACTCTAAAATAATAAGTTCCATTTTGCAAAGTAGAAAAAGGAGCCGTATTTACGTCTAATTCGTTAACCAATATATTTTGAGCGCCTGTATATGTAGTGAAGGAGGTGGTATCCCAATAGACCGTGTAATTATCGGCTCCAGCAGATATACCCCAATTAAGAGTGAATTGACCATCATTATCGGGAGACACTGCGTCAGGAGAGGTTAAAGAAAAGATCCCTGGGGGAGGAAAACCAACAACGATCTGCAAGCATCCTGAATCTGAATATCTCTCTCGCGTCATATTTCTTGCACAAACTCTAAAGTAATATGTTCCATTTTGAGAAGTAGAAAAAGGAACGGTATTTATGTCTAATTCGTCAATCAATATATTTTGAGCGCCTGTATAGGTAGTGAAGGAGGTGGTATCCCAATAAACCGTATAGTTTTCAGCTCTAGCAGATATGGTCCAATTCAGAGTGAATTGACCATCATTATCAGGAGAGCCTGCGTCAGGAGATGTTAAGTAGAAATGTCCTGGTGGAGGTATGGCAACAATTACCTGCAAGCAATCTGAATCTGAATATCTCTCACCCGTTCTATTTCTCGCACAAACTCTAAAATAATAAGTTTCATTTTGCAAAGTAGAAAAAGGAGCCGTATTTACGTCTAATTCGTTAACCAATATATTTTGAGCGCCTGTGTATGTAGTGAAGGAAGTGGTATCCCAATAGACCGTGTAATTATCAGCTCCCTCAGATATACCCCAATTAAGAGTGAATTGACCATCATTGTCGGGAGTCCCTGCGTCAGGAGAGGTTAAAGAGAAGATCCCTGGGGGAGGAAAACCAACAACGATCTGCAAGCATCCTGAATCTGAATATCTCTCACCCGTTCCATTTCTTGCGCAAACTCTAAAATAATATGTTCCATTTTGAGAAGTAGAAAAAGGAGCCGTATTTACGTCTAATTCGTCAATTAATATATTTTGAGCACCTGTATATGTAGTGAAGGAGGTGGTATCCCAATAGACCGTGTAATTATCGGCTCCAGCAGATATACCCCAATTAAGAGTGAATTGACCATCATTGTCGGGAGTCCCTGCGTCAGGAGAGGTTAAAGAGAAGATCCCTGGGGGAGGAAAACCAACAAC
>JAEOTJ010000060.1 GCA_016839905.1 Promethearchaeota archaeon
TATAGTTATCTGAAGGAGTTAAGTCTTCGGGAATTGACCAATAAAAATAATGATAATTAAGAATATCTAGAGCAATTGATTGATTGAATATGCCGTCCTTATATAATTCAAGGTCTATATTTCCACCATTATTACTATTCCAAGTGATCATTTGATCCGTCCCTAACTCCCAGATTGTTGTATTTGATGGCGACGTGATATTCATCGTATGAATTGGAGGAATTTTAAAACTATCGCTGACACCGTATGATGTAATCGAAGCATAGACCACTATTCTATTCTCACTCGCTTCGGGTAGATCCCAGGGAATCTGCCAATTCTTCTTACCGTCATTTTCAGTATCGGTCTCAAGGTTTATCATATCTGATTCTCCATAAGGAAATGTAAGATTGATTCCCACATAAACAGCTGAAGATCCCGGAGATTCCCATTCAATAAGACGAGACGTTCCCCTAGGCCAAACATCGAATCTGTCTGGCTCGGTAATATTGAAATCCGCGAATCCACTAGGCTTGATTGGCTGAACATAACTATTGTCGCTCCGAACTTCTAGCTTCATTGTAGAAACGATAAATGGAATTAATACTAAGATTAGGCTCAAAAACAAGGTATATTTGAGTTTATTCTTTATCTTCATTTATTTACTTCTTCTTTGTTAAAAATATTATTAATATAATTATAAACCTCTTGTATATATAAATCTTATATGAATAATATGCTCTGAACCATCAGAAAATTATTGAATGCATGGAGAATTATCGGAATGGATACTCTTCTTGTCTTATAATAAACATAAAAGTATAAAACGCGCAAAAAAATGATGTAAAGAAGTGCCTCTGGGACCGTGCCATACACGTAATGATGTACGATTAAGAAAACGAATACGTTTAAAAACCCTGCCATAAAAATGTGATAACGCTTGCTTGAAAGACTAAGCGTGACTGCTCCTAAAAATAGACAGAATAATAATTCTTCCGCAATGGCGGTATTAATTATTAAAACAACGGAATTTAATTCGTAATTAAATTTCAAATAATCATAGCAAAAAAGTAACAAAGGACATTGAACCTATTTCTGAACTTAGTTTAAAATCCTCTTTTGACAAGCTATATGAAATGAATTGGAGTACAAATATGGCGTTGTTTGGATTTTCAGGAGATGGAAGCTATGGAGATCCTTATATTATAGAAAATCTGGTACTTAATGGCTCGGACGGGCAGGAATATGGGCTTTTTTTTAAGGATTTTCATAATTATACTATCATTAAAAATTGTACTTTCTTTGAATTTAGAGATTATGCAGGGGCTACGGGATTTTATTCCCGAAATGCATCTAAGATAACATTGTATAATTGTACGTTTAAAGATAGCGTAAGGGGTATAACTTTAATACAAGATTGTTTTAATCATACGTTCTATAATAACACGATTAAAAATACAACTAGTGCTGGAGTTTATTTAAAAGAGTCTTGGGATAATATTTTTTATGACAATTCACTTTATGACTGTTTTTTTGATGTGCATTTCGATCCTATTTCTTATGATGATAAATGTTTATATAACAATGTCTCAGAAACAAACTTAATAGACGGAAAGCCTATATATTACTGGGTAGATAAACATAATGACGCGATACCTGCTAATGCAAGTCAAGTATTTATCGTGAATTGTTCATTCATCAATGTTTCTGATTTAATTTTTAAAGATGTCCCTATCGCCTTAATGCTAGGGCATTCCTCTAATTGTACAATAAACAATTTGACGATTCTTAATTCCGAGGAGCCCATACGCGTTTATAATAATTGCTCGGATAATGTCATTGAAAACTGCCATATTGAAAACCATACAAGGTATTTTGCTATTGAATTATATAATTATTGTGATAATAACAACATCACGAGAAACATGATTATAAGATATAGTTCTTATGCGGTAGGGGGAATAAAAATACATAGTTATTGCCTTAATAACAATATATCTCACAATTACATTTCCGGACTTCAAAACGGAATAAGATTAAGCTGGTGGACAAATAACTCTTTTGTGTATAACAATGTTGTAGAAGATTGTTATGGAGATGGGCTCTACTTTTATGAGATTTATCATAGCATTATTTATTATAATTATATCTTCGATAACGGAGATAATATTGATTATAGCGAACCTGTCGGAAGCGGTCCGGTTCATTTCAACTATTCTCAAAAAGGGAATTATTGGGGGGATTACGAAACACAAAATCCTGGCGCGTCTAATAATGGGATATTTTGGAATGAGAGTTATGAAATTGATTCTGGTTTAAATAAATATGATTATTTTCCATTGTCAAGTATGGATTTTGATAATGACTCATTATGGAATTATTATGAAATTGTAGTATATAATACTAAGGTTTTTGATAATGATACTGACGCTGATGAGATGCCGGATGGATGGGAAGTAAATTATACTTTAAATCCTTTGCAAGATGATTCGGGAGGGGATCCTGATACTGATATTTTAATTAATGTCTATGAATTTGGGAATGGAACTGATCCACATAATCCTGATACTGATTCAGATGGAATGAATGATGGAATGGAAATTGAGAAAGGATACGATCCTTTAGTTCCTGATGGCTTTTATGAAGATCTTGACGGCGATAATGTCATTAACTTATATGAATTTGGGAATGGAACGGATCCGAATAAAAATGATACGGATGGCGATCTGCTTGATGATTTAACAGAGATATTAGGTCCTACTTCACCTATTAATAATGATACTGATGTTGATGGCATGCTTGATGGTTGGGAAACTTTCAATGATCTTAATGCAACCAAAGGTACTGATAATCTAACTGATGATGATGATGATAATGTAATAAATTTATATGAATTTCTAAACGGTACGAATCCTCAATCTAATGATACTGATGTTGATGGAATGCTCGATGGCTGGGAAATCTTTAATTCATTAGATCCATTATTTGGAGATGATAATATAACTGACGCTGATGGTGATAAAGTATTAAATATATATGAATATGGTAATTATACCGATCCGCATAGTTCTGACTCGGATCTTGATGGTATGGCGGATTTATGGGAAATTGTGAATCTATTAAATGCAACAAAAGGCACTGATAACATTACTGATGCGGATGGAGATGGATTGTCAAATTTAGAAGAGTATTTATATTTCTCAAACCCTCAAGTTAGAGATACGGATAATGATGGCTATTTAGACGGATGGGAAATCGCTAATGGCTATGATCCATTAGATCCAAATAGTCATCCATCAAAAGAATCAAGCGATGAAGATGACCAAGAAAAACAAGTGATTCAAGAGGAAAAATTAATTATGTTCGCTATTGCAGGCGTAATCGGCGGTGCTATTGGGGGTGTAATTAGCACGGTTGCAATATTTTCAATTGTGATTAAAAGAAAGAGTGTTAAAGAAAAAAAATTAGAGCTTTCTAAAATTCCTAAAGAAATGAATGTTGAGACTCGAAAAAAAGGTCTTAAAGATAAAAATTATAATTGAGGTAAAAAAAATGAAATTGTTTATTTGGAAAAAAACAGGAGCAAGAGATTTTGAAGAAATAGAAGTAGAAGTTACAAGAATTTTTGATAAGGGAATAAAGATTCTTCATGAAGGCAAGGAAATTGAATTAAAATGGGAAGAAGAATATTCTCTTCGAGATTTAAAAGCGGGTAAGTCAATATTAATATATATCTTTGATGGGGATTTCAGTAGGGCGTATGTATTGCCTCATGTGAGAAACCCAAGCTTACAATCCTTAGATAGTGTGGATGTATATAGGTCGATAATTGATAAAATGAATGATCATTTTAAAAAGAAGAAACAAGAATACATAAAACTCCTTGAAATTAATGCTTCAACCTTATCAGATAAAGCTATTGAAGATATAGTTGCGGTAAAAAACAAGTTAAAAGGAAGTATCCAAGATAGGAATATCTCTGATCAAATCAAGTCTTTAATAGATGAACATAAACTAAAAAATGACCAGTAAATAGAAGGTGTAGAACAAGCTTGAAAATAAGGTTATATAGACAAGATTTTGATAGCACGGAACTAGAAATGGTTAATGTGAAAATTGATAATTTTAATGAAAGTTATATTGATATGGTTAGAGGAAAAAATGTAAATAGGATGTTCTTACAAGATCCTCGTTATAGTTTATATGACCTTAAAGCTGGGAATGTGTTGTTTGTTTATTTTAATTCGGGAGATTATTCTAAATTGTATCCTCTGGATATTGTAAAAAACTATAAATTAATCGAACTAGGAATCGACGAGCAACAACATAAGTTCATTCAAGATTTTGAAAAGACATGCGAAGCTAAGTTGGAAACATTTGAAGATCTCATTGAGTTTTTAAACAGTGATTCCTTAGAAAAAGACTCTAAGGAGTATGCGTTGTTATGCGATATTTTCGTGTTGTGCTCTAACTCCGAATTTCTGTCAGAATTACAAAAAATATTAAATTGAGAGGTAAAAAAGTCATGACAAAAGAATTTAGCCCAAAAGAGTTTAGAATATCAAATTTAGAAATGATTTGTCCTAATTGTCATGATTACTCTTCCGTATTCTTTTCAAAATGTAAAAAATGTTTTAAAAAATTAATACCATTAGAATTTTATACTTTTTTTAGTTTTAAAAAACTATATCAAAAGCTAAAAGAAGATCCAACCCTTTCAATCAGCATCTTTGATGGTTATTTAGATTTAATATCTCTACAAATTGGGGATTCAAAAGAGATTATTCTAAACAGTTTTCAGTATTTTTATTTAAATTATTTTTATGAAATGTTTTTAAATTATTTTAAGAACATTAAAGACATTCTCAAATTAGATTATGTTTATGGTTATGATTATATCAAGAATGTTGAATTAGATTTTCTTTCTAAAAAGGTCTTGCATTATTCTTCAGAAAAAGAACGCCTTGAGAAAATTTTAGACAAATCTGATCCTGATTTAAAAGATATTCTTTTTGGGGCAATGAATATATTACATCTTTTTTCTAAAGATGTGCTTTCTCAATCAGATATTACAGAAGAGAGGAAACTGATAAATAAATTAATATTTGATTTTTTAAATGAAATAATCGAAAAAATTAAGCCCAAGTTTAAAAGTTATGGAGAAGAGGGCTTTGAAAACATTATTAAATTTAAGAAAATATTGAATGGTTTTATTCTAAATGAGGAAGAATATTATATAACAAATATCTCGAAGTTCTTAGATACAATTCAACATATTGACGTAATAAGGATATTAAATGAGTTAAATTTAGACTTGATCTTTTTACCAAAATCAGATGTTTATGTAATAATAAAAAGAACCTTTACTCCCGAAGTTGATAAATTACTTCATATGGGAGAAGAAATGGGCGTAGTTTCATTAAAAATACTTGCTGAAAAATTAAAAATCTCTTTATTAGAATCTGAAATAATTTTACAAGTTTTGTTAAAGAGAAAGATAGCAATAAGTAGATATTCAATCCTCACGGGAGAGTTATTTTATATAAGAGGTGGAAAATAGGATGACATTAGAACTATTACATTTATATATGATTACCTTCCTTTATACGTTTAAAAAAAAACATTATGGAGGTATTTAGATTATGAAAGATGAGGAAAAAATAATTGGAACTGTAAAATCAGAAAAAAAAGAAGTTACGGATGCTTTTTCTGAACTTAGAGAAATAACCTTACAATTTATGGAAGAACAGGGAATTTCATTTGAAGAATTTCTAGAACGAGGCAAAATACGAAGTAAAGATGCAGCTTATGAGTCTTTTAAAAAAATACTGAAGGTAATGAAGAAAGAAGAAAGAAGACAATTCATTGAAAATCTTAGAAAAAGGGAGAACGTGAATTTGGAGCTCTGGGAGGATTTAAGAGATTATGAAAGAATTTTGAAATAAAATATAATTTAGAAGAGGTTATGATATGAAAAAGGATGATTTAGAAAATAATGGTGAAAAAAAGATAGTTCCAGTAATACAAAAAGATAAAGTAATTGCTGATGATGATCATTTTACCAAATATGATCCTGAGGTCTATGATGCTCCGCCGTTAGAAGAATTGAAAAAAATGGGACCCGCTCCTTCCGAGTTAGGCGAACTTACAAGATTTATATTAGAGAAAACAGGAACAACTTATAAAGAATTTATGATGGAATTTGAAAAATGGAGAGAAGAAAATCCTATTTATAAAGAGGGAGAACCGTTAAAAGAAGATGATTGAAGTAATAATCGATACTAGCACCGTGATCTCTGCCACTTATTGGGTAGGAACAACTAGAAAGATATTGGAATATGCTAAATCAAAAAAGGACATTCTTTTTTACACACCTGACATAATTTATGAAGAATTAAAGCGATTTTATATTAAACACTATTCAAAAATTTTTACAAGGGTAAGCATTGATAAAATATTTGATCTTGATAAAATTATTGATAATACTCTTACCGAATGGGGAATTGAAATAATCCCTAAAAAAGAATATGAGCAATTCCGAGAAGAAGCTTCAAAATACTTTAGATATGATAAACATAAAAATGATGTCATATTTATTGCTTGCGCACTTCTGAAAGACAGTTATATCCTCTCTGGTAATAAAGACCATTTCAAGAGATATGGCAAGAAATACTTAAGTAATAGAAAGTTTAGGGCATTACTATTAAACACGTATAATGATGCATCTAAAGTATTAAATATTAATAGAAAATCCAATATAAATAATGATGACCTTAAATATAAAAAATGTCTATTAGGTCCTCAAATTGCTGAAAAGATTTTAAAAATTTATTTATCAAGTAGAAAACTCCCCGAAAGCATCAATTTTTTAATTAATAACTATAATATGCACTTCTTATTTCCAAAAAATGTTTTTGAATATGCTTTAAAACATATTAAATTAAATTATAATGAGAGATATTATGATATTCTCTTGTATTTTAGAGAGATTATAGCAAAAGAAGAAGAATTATCATTTTCAGATAATGTCCGATGGACTCTTAATGGCGTGAGGGATTCAATTAAAAAACCAGAAAAAGGCATTGCTCACGGTTATTTGGATTTAACTTATTTGCATCGGGCAGATTATTTAATAGTATCAAAGCAAAATGTTAAAGTTTTTAAAAAAATAGCACGAGATTTAAAAACTCCTGCTAAAAACTTGAATGGGAATAATGGTCATGTAGTTGATGAGGATTATTTCTTTAGGATTAATTCACTTCAACAGTTATTTGAAGAAAATATAGATATAAGACCAAATGATTTAGTATTTTCTTCTCGACACGATGATTTTAATGTGGAAGAGACTCATGATGAGTCTGGGATTGTGAATGCCATAATTCCAAAACTGGAGTCTGTTAATCTTTTAGGATTAACAGAGGAAGATGATTTAATATCAAAGAAAGAGAGTTTAAGTACATTCAGGTTAAAAAGGTATAATGTTCGGAATGGAAAAAAACCAAATATAAAAAAAATTAATAAATTATTATTGAAAGATTTTAAGAAAAATCCCAAAAACGGTCATAATTTTAATCCAGAGAAGAAATCCGTGTTTATACCTTATAATAAAATTGAATTGCATCCGAAAGTTAATAAAGTCTTTGAAGATATTGAAACAAATGAAATCTATACTATCTTTTTAGACTCTTATATAATTAAACAGATTTTTGATGAATATCAAGAAAATAAAAAAACCATTTCTCCAAAATTGTTATATTTTGCTTCTCAAGGAAATCGATTGGTATGTAGTCCAGGAGTATTTGTAAAATTAGAACAAGAAGGACATGGTGAATTTGTCAATGAAATGTTGGAGAAAGTAATTAATGTTCCAAAATTTATTGATGTCATTGAATATATTCGAGATTATCACGAATTATTTTATGATATAGACTTAAGAAAACTCTCTGATAAAGATTTCTGGGGTGCTTATGTTCAATTTCATAGGAATATCGCATACCACATAAAAGCAGATTATTTGATTGTGCCTAAAGAGATTAAAATTAATTATTTTAATAGGAAATTCTATAAAATCAGCATCCTTTCTATGAATGGTAATAATCTTTATAAAAAAGTTAAATGTGAGACATATAAGAGATTTTTGGATAGATTTGAACTCAAGGAGAAAGAACGACTAAAATCGAATGTTAGCTTAAAAGAATTTGATGATAAATTCGTTAATTATTATTTTGATAAAAGCTTGGTTCCTGAATGTTTAGAAAATGTTCAAGAAACATTGGATGCAAAATTAATAGATGAAATTCAGTCTTTCTGGCTAAATTTGATCATTGAAAATGATTATAAAGAATCTTTTTTCGTTTCAAATATTATTAAGGTTTTTATCAAAACTTCGCAACTTGAGAAAGATTTAAGAATATATTTAGAATATGATGAAGGATTTAATAAAATAGTTTCAAAGAGAGATTTCTTTTCTAATATAAATGAATACATAATTGAAGTAAAGGGATTATTCCAAAAGATATTTGATTTGCAGTATAAAATCAGTTTTATCAATTCTCAAGAATTATTTGATTTGATTTGTAAGATGCGAACACTTATTGTTAATTATGTTGACCTAAACTATCTTGCGGAAAAATCGAAAAATGAGAATTCGACAATCAAAATTGATGTTGAATATTATTCAAAAAAAACCATCCCCATTTATAGGATTAAAACCTCTAAAAAGGAGTTAACTGAGGCTAAAAAATCAGCAAAAGGTTCCTTAAAGCGCGTGAAGGGCAAGAAATTCATTAGGACATGGGATAATTTAATCTTAATGATCGTGGGGCTGGTTTTATGCATTTTATCAGGAATGATAATATTGCCA
>JAEOTJ010000061.1 GCA_016839905.1 Promethearchaeota archaeon
TATATTATATAATAATAAAGTTATATTTAAATCTTTTTTTTTGTCGGTTAATATCAAAGAAATTAAGTTTCTTCATAAATCTTATTTTATATTTAAGAGTTTTGATTATTGGATTAATTTTTTACAAAAATTTTTAAAATCGTTTTTCTCCTTAAAGTTAAAGTTCTTTTTTCATAAATAAATTTTACTTACTTTTAAAAAATATTAAATTGATATTTAGACTTGTATTTGTTTTATGTGAAATTATTTTAATGATTATAATAATTTTTTAAAATATTATTCAATACTTTATTTTTATCTTGTTTTCCATCGGTTTTTAATTAAAAAGTATGAAAAAAGCAATAATTAATTTAAATATAAAAAAAAATTAAAAGAGGCAGGAAAGAAAAAGGAATAATGGAAAATAAGGGAAATTTTACAATAGAAGGTAGAATCGTGGAAGTGAGGGATGGCTCAAAAAAGATAAGACGCACATACACCTACGGATACCGCTCAATAAGGGTTCTTGTAGGATCAGACTATTATTCTGTTCTCGTAAATACCTCGAAATTGAATCAATACGGATTCCTGCCAAAAGTAGGACAATGGATACGAGTAACTGGACGTCTTTCACCCTCCAAGAATGGATTTTTCGATCCATCTATTTCATGGATAACCCAATTGGAACATATTGAACCTCCTCAAAAGAGAAAAATCAAGAATCCGCCGGAAGAGAAGAAAGACCCAAAAATAATTATTTCTAATAAAGTAATTATTGAAAGTTTAACAGATCAATGGCAGAACATTGATCTCTTGGCATCAGAACTCGGTATTCAAAAACAATTGGATAAAGATTATTTAAATAGTAAATTAATGCAATTAACTCGAAAAGGAAAAATTGATAAATTAAATCATCGGGATCGCAATTTTTGGAAACTTAAAGATAAGCTTTAAAGGTTAATATCTTTATCTACAACAAAAAAGCCTATGGATAATACGCTTTTTAATTTTTGGAGATTTTGTTTCAGCATGTTAACTCTATCATATAGCCCCGAAACTGCGATAATTTCCATGCATTTTTCATATTCAAGATGAATATGCATGGTTGAAATGATGATATCTCCAAAATGATGTTGTATATCCATTGATAATAACTCATCCGTTTGTTGGACATTTGCATAAATTGAACGAGATTTATAATCATGATCATGTAGATGATCATCATCATGTTCATGAGGATGTTCATGAGGATCTAATTCTGTTGATTTTTCAGCTGATTTAATGTGTTCATGACTTCTAATCAATGTAATACAGCCAGAGACAGGAACAGTAGATTTAGGAATATTCTCTTCATTGACCATGAATGAATGCATTGCTTTTCTAATGCAATCTGATCGAGACATTCCTAACTTCTTCCTGAATGTCTCAAATTCTTCATAAAGATCAGCAGGAAGAGATATGGTAAAACGCTTGTATTCTTCCATAAATTTTTAAAAATTTTATATAATTAAAATATATTCTTATATCTTATTTTCTGATAAAAATAGCAATAGGGACACTTGCATCCCTCCATTGTGCAATTTTACCTGAATATTGTAAATCTAATTTACTTCTACCGTGATCTCCTATTATTATCATTAATGAATTTTTCCTCAATTGCTTGTAATTACCTAATAACCATTTATCAGTGCGATTTATTAATTTTTGGATCAAATCCTCTGGAGTACCCCGCTTTAATCTTTCATGTTGTTTATGTAGATTTTCAAAATCTAAATAATGCATCCAAGATAAATCATGAGTATTAATTGTGGTGGCCGATTGTACCCAAGTTGACATATCTGAATCTTTTGGAATGGATTTTGTTCCTCCATCATAACGGTCCAAATCTTTTTTCCTAGCAACAAAACATGACTTTTTTCCATTTGCATTAATATATCTTAATAAATGAAATCCCCCAGGTTCCTTGTCGAAACCACCATACATCATTTGATGTAAGACTCCTAAGGTATATGGATTGCTTGTACTTAAAAGAGCCATGCATTGCGCTTCTCTAATCATAAAATTTGGCTTATGATAAGTTATTTCAAATAAACCAAAATTATCAATTAAATTAATGCTAATCCTTTCAATTCCTTTGTATAATTCTATAAGTTCTCCAATATATTCAGGAATTATCCCTTGGGGAGGTGTAATATTCAATAATTGAAGGAAAGTCGCGGGCAATTGGTTTAAATAGCATTTAAGAGTATGAAGTTCGCTCATAGAATCAAACTTTTAATATTAGAATTTGATTTTTTTTACTAAATTTATATTAGTTATAATAATACCAATAAATAAATTTATTTATAGATATGGTCTTTTATATCATCTTTTTATTGTTTAGAACTAAAATTGATAAGATATTATAATTTCAATTTATTTTAATAAGTAGTTAACAATATTTTTATTCTTAATCATAATAAAATCTTAATTATATTCTACATTATTAAAAACAATCTATTGTGGCACATGTCAAAAAAAAATGAGAGAGATATTCAAAGAATTCAAGAACTTGAAAGTATAAATTTAGCTACTGATGATAATAGGGATCTCGTAATTGAAACAAAAAAAGCTGTTGAGAAAGATAATGATCTCTTGGCAGAGAAAATTAATCTAGAATTAGTGAAAAATAATATAAAATCAGTCGACATTGTTGGCGCAATTGGTGCTGGAAAAACAGCAATTTTGGAAAAAATCTCAGAAGTTCTTTCTAAAAAATATCGTATATTAGTAATATGTGGTGATATCACTACTAGAGTTGATGCAGACCGAATTGAGAAGTTTAATGCTGAGACAATTCAAATAAATACTGGACGTGAATGTGCTCTGAATGCTTACCATATTTATCAGATAATCAAAAATAAGGATTTAAATGACTATGATCTTCTCTTTATTGAAAATGTTGGAAATTTAATCTGTCCCTCAGAATTCCTTCTCGGTGCAGATAAAAGAATTACGGTTGTTTCGATTACTGAAGGTGAATGGGTAATAGAAAAACATCCAATGCTATTTAAAATGTCTGATGTAGCCGTCATTAATAAAATAGATCTTATCGAGAGATTAGGGACTAATATAGAGAAAATGATAAACGACGCAAAAAAAATTAATCCGAGTATTGAAGTAATTACAACAAGCGCAAAAAGTGGTAAAAATATTAATAAATTAATTGAGATTTTGGGGTTGTAAAAAATGAAGGAGGATTTAGATAATTTAATAGACTTTATTTCCAAGGGAAAAGATTTAGATAATTCAAAAGCTCAAGCGATATTATCATCATTTTTAAAAAAGCACGTTAAAGGCCTTCACATCGAGAATTATATCGGTGATTATCCTACTTTCATGGAACCTATATATTTAGGAAATAATGTTAAAATTGGTGATGATGTATTATTGGGGCCAAATGTGTATGTTGGAAATAATTCAAAAATCGGAAATTATTGCGAAATATCTAATTCAATTATTCTAAACAACGTAAAACTTGGTGAAAATTTTAAATTAGAAAATTGTATCATCGACAATAATAGTTCCTTAAATTTTAATAATCTAAATATTAAAGACTCCATATTATATGGAGAATCTAATTTAAAAGAGAAATTAAAAAAAATTACTTTTTAAATAATATTGTTTTCTTAAGATATTAGTTGAAAAAAATTAATAATAGAAAATGAAATATTTATACATCGACACGACAAATTCAGGCATTTCTGGAGATATTTTCTTAGCGGGGATTTTAGGTTTAATTCCAAAACCCGAGGATATTATAAAAGATTTATGTGAATTGAAAAGAGAATTACCGGGAGTGTCAAGGTTAGAAATAAAATTAAAAAAAATAAAACGCTCTGGAATTAATGTAAATCAACTTAAAATTGATATTCAAGAATCAAAAGACCACCGATCAGCTAAAATACTCCAAGCTTCCTTAAATAGCTATTTAGAACGATATCAGTTTTCTAAAAAGGCTAAATCTTATGCTAATAACGTGCTGAATTCATTGATTCAAGCAGAAGCAGAAGTACATGGGAAATTAACTGAGAAAATACATTTACATGAATTAAGCTCTGTCGATACATTAATAGATATATTAGGAGTAACTAAAGGATTAGACACTTTAAATGGATTTAATGAGGACTTTAAGATAATAACTAGCAAGTTACCACTAGGGAGTGGCACTGTTAAAGCAGCTCATGGTGTATTGCCCGTTCCTGCTCCAGCTACATTAAAAATATTAGAAAAATCGAATTTAATCGTTCATGATGGTCCAATTAAGAGTGAATTATCTACACCTACAGGAGTAGCATTATTAACAAATTTAAATCCTGAAATCAAATCTCATGATTTAAATATTAAAAGTGTGGTATATAGTACAGGTAAGAAAGTATTTAATGATTTTCCAAATATATGCCGAATGGTTTATGGTGAAATCAATCA
>JAEOTJ010000170.1 GCA_016839905.1 Promethearchaeota archaeon
GAGAGAGATTTTTGGTCTTATATTGACCTTCCTAGCGGGAGCTAAAACTTTTTTGTGTTTACGGGCAATGAAAAAAAGTTTATATTGTCTGATGCGAATTTTAATTCGCAGAGGAATTTTTCAATTATTTATATTATAAAAATATTTAAAGAATAAGTATTAAAAATGATTAATATTATAGTCTATTTATAAAAACTATTAATTAATAGAATATAATACAAAATTTTCTTATAAAAAATTTTAGTCACATTACTAATTAAGGATGTTCCTACCATGGGAGAAAAATATTTTAACATAGAATTAAAAAATATATATGAGAAATTCCAAACTGACCATATAAATGGACTTACTCAAGAAGAAGCCGACAAGCGATTACTAGAGGATGGTCCAAATGAAATCCCTCGAGCCTCAAAAGGATTTATTAAAATATATTTAGCACCTCTGTTTAATTGGCTGATTGTCATCTACCTAATAGCTTCCTTGATCTTATTAATATTTCTTTTCTTTCCTCCATATACCCCTCCAGGTCAAGAAGAAGAGAGTTCTAGCTTGTTAACAATTATTTTACCATTAGGAATTGTTTTACTTAATTGCATGATTGCCATATTTCAGCAAGCTCGAGCTACTAAAAAATTGAATGCTCTCAGAGAATTATCTGCGCCTACTGCAACAGTAATTAGAGGGGATCAAAAACAAGATGTGGCAACAAAAGATATTGTAAAGGGAGATTTATTGGTATTAAGTCAAGGAGATAAAATACCTGCTGACGCTAGAATAATAGAATCAGCAAATTTAGAAGTAAATGAGGCCTCATTAACGGGAGAAAGCGAACCAGCAAAAAAGAATTCTGAAGGAGATGTTATTTTAGAGGAGGATATCTCCATCGGAAAACAAAATAACATGGTCTTTTATGGTACATACATAACAACCGGTAATGGGAAATCTATCGTCGTGGCTACAGGAGGGGGCACCGAGATCGGTAAGATATCACAGGGTTTAGAAGAAGCCGGTACAAGTGAGATTCCAATTAGGAAAAAAATGAATAATTTTGGAAAGTGGTTAGGATTAGCAGTTATGGGACTATGGTTGGTAACATTAAGTATAATGTTAATTATTCAATGGGGAAATTTAATGAAATATGGATCAGCATATTTAGGATTTCTTGTAGTAAAGAGCATAAATTCAGCAATGGATATTATGCCCATCAATCTCCCTCTCCTAACTACAGTCGTTTTGATAATGGGAGTATTGGCAATGGCGCATTATGGAGTAATTGTCCGAAACATTGCTTCTGTTGATAGTTTAGGCAGAACGAGTGTAGTGTGTTCAGATAAAACTGGAACATTAACCAAAAATCAAATGTGTGTTCAATATATTTGGGTAAATAATTCACTTTATAATGTTTCTGGGAGCGGTTATAATCCCAAAGGAGAAATAACATTAATTGATGATCCAAAAAACCTTAAAACTATTATGGATATAGATGATTTTCCTCAATTAAAATTATTGTTAATTAGTGGATATTTAAATAATAATTCAGCGCTCGTTAAAACACAAGTTGAGACAGGAACTAGATCCGTAGATACTTGGAGTGTTGTTGGCTCTCCTACGGAGGGTGCTCTCTTAGTTTTATTCCAGAAAGCAATGGGATTTTCTATTCTTGATGATTATGAACATATAAGAGAATTTCCCTTTGATTCAAAAATAAAACGAATGACTAAAGTCTTCAAAAAGGATGGTACATTTTACTCATTTACTAAAGGTGCTTCCGAAGTCTTATTACCCCTTTGTACAAGATATATCACTCAAGAAAGAGAAGTTGAATTCACTGATGAATTTAAAAACGATGCTTTATCATATATCAACAAGTTTGCAGGTCAAGGTTATCGAATTTTAAGTTTATGTTATAAAAAATTAAATGAAGCTCCTTCTGATTCTGATGAAAGTAGGGCATTATGCGAATCGGGAATGACCTACATTGGTTTTGTAGCAATATTAGACCCGCCTAGAGAAGGAGTAAAGGATTCAGTTGAACAATGTCATAAGGCTGGCGTGGAAGTTATAATGATTACAGGTGATTCTCCTAATACTGCTAGATCTATAGCATCTCAAATCCTTATTATAACTAGAGAAGAAGAACTAGCGGTTGAAGGAAAGGATATTAAAGATTACGTGGAAACTAGTGATTTTAATGAAATAAAAGTATTTGCCAGAGTTTCTCCAAAACATAAAGAAAATATTATTAAAAAATATAAATCGGAAAATAGAGTTGTAGCCATGACAGGAGATGGTGTGAATGACGCATTAGCTCTAAATTTGGCAGATGCGGGCTTAGCTATGGGAATAACGGGTACGGATGTTGCTAAGGAAGCCTCTGATATGGTCATCTCTGATGATTCATTTAATTCGATCGTGGAAGGTATAAAACAAGGAAGGGGTATTTTCGCAAAAATTAGAGCTGTGGTTTTCTTTTATATATGTGTAAACTTATTCGAAGGCATTGTAGCATTTATATTATCAGTTATTTTAGGCTTACCTTACTTTTTAGACCCTAGCTTCATAACCCAATGGGCATTATTAGCCGTAACAGTCCACATGTTTCCAGGATTGATTTTAACTTTTGATACTATATCTGACGATGTTATGAATGATAAACCCAAGGACTCCGAAGAAATATTGTCTAAAGAGACAATTTATTTAATGCTTGTTTTTGGAGCTTTACTCGCAACATGTATGGTACTTGTTTATATATTATGCCTTAGTGGAATTTATCCTGTATTTGATGGAAATCTCGAATTTGGAGCCTTTAATGATAGTTATCTTTATACATCAGAAACTATGGATTTAACCCCTGGAATAAATTTAGTTCATGCTAAAACTCTTACGATGCTCATGGTTGTATTATTTTTCTGTGAATCATTTTTAGTACTGCAAATCAGACGCCCAAATAAATCATTAATTCAATCTACAAAAGAAGATAGCACTAAATTCATGTATCTTTTAATCGGACTCTTATTTGCTGCTCTACTAGCCATAATGTACATTCCAGGACTACAGACAGATGGAATAAATTTTAAATTCATGTATTTAACTGCTTTAGATTGGCTAGTATGCTTCTTAATTTCTTTAATATGCATAGTTACTTTTGAAATTGTGAAATGGGAGGCTCGAAAAAGAAATATCTCTTTTTAAATCCTTATTTTTTTATCTTTTTTTTCTTATTTTGACAATTTTTAATTTAAATTCATCGCCAAAAATATTTATTATTTTAAAATATAATTGACTATTTTATTATTAAGGAATATTAAAAAATAGCTTAATTTGGAGAACAAATTAATTTTTAAAATATTTATTATTTACTTCAATATAAATAAAAATGCAAGTTAAATTATAGGTGCGATTAAATGAGTAAATCAGTAGTATCTATTGTTAAATATGAAAAACCTTTTGATTCCGTTAAAAAGGCAGTTGAGCTTGCCAAGGGACTTGGTCATTTACCATCTAAGGCTAAAGTATTTATTAAACCAAATATCGTCTATTGGAACCGACATTGTACTATTCCAAAATGGGGTGTGCTGACAACTTCTCGTGTGATAGAAGATGTTATAACTCTACTTAAAGAAAAAGGAATTGATGATATCATTATCGGGGATGGAATAGTTACAGAAGACCCAAAAGATAAAGAAACAGCGCCAGATGCCTGGGAAAGACTTTGTTATAATAAGCTCATACAAAAGTATCGTATAAAGGTTTATAATTTATTAGACCGCCCATTTGAGAAGATAGATTTGAATACAGGTTTTAATGTTAATTTTAGTTCTGATGCTCTAAATTCAGATTTTCTCATTGATATTCCAGTGTTAAAGACTCATGCTCAAGCTGTAGTTAGCTTAGGAATAAAAAATCTAAAAGGTTTAATTAATATTGCTTCACGAAAAAAATTTCATAGTGCTGATCCTGTTAAAGATCTAAATTATAATGTTGCTCAACTCGCAAATAAAATACCTCCATGCTTAACAATCATTGATGGCATCTATTCTCTTGAAAGAGGACCTGCTATTGATGGGAAAAGTCATAGAAAAAATATTCTTGTAGCATCATCAGATGTTTTTTCTGCGGATTTAGTTGGAGCAAACTTATTAGGAATAGATCCTGTAGCAGTTCCACATTTAGTCCAGGCAGGAAAAGATCGAAATAGACCTATAGATTTGTCTGATGTGGAGATAATTGGAGAGAAAATTGAAGATCTTGCTTCCCCCCACGAATGGGATTTTAAATATAACGAGAAAAGCGATTTACCCCTTCCATTTATGAGAGCTGGAATGCAAGGAATGAAATATCATAAGTATGACACGACTATGTGTACTTATTGTTCTGGTATGAACGGCATTATTCTCACTACCATTAAAATGGCTTATAAAGGTAAGCCTTATGATAAAATCGAAGTTCTTAATGGAAAAATTATGAAACCAACACCCGGAAATAATAAGACTATACTACTAGGTCAATGCCAGTATAAATTAAATAAAGACCATCCTGATATAAAGGAATTGATTCCAATTAAAGGGTGCCCCCCTTCGAGAGAGTCCGTGCAAGAAGCCTTCAAACTAGCGGGAATACGTGTGCCCAAGACCTTCTTTAAAGTATTAGATCAGGGAATTGGTCTGTTAATAAATAAATATAAAGGTAAACCAGAATTTGAAGA
>JAEOTJ010000171.1 GCA_016839905.1 Promethearchaeota archaeon
ACCCCAAAATCATCCCAAGAGCTCCGATGATGGAGCATAGCGCAATCAAAAACTGAATGGCCTCGCCAACCTTGTCATAATAACTTGTTAATATCACTTTCTTCACGATAAAATTATTTTTTTTTTTAAAAAATCTGAATATTGAATCCGAGTAGGAATGATCCAACAAGATGGGATAAAGAACATCACGACCTTCTATTATTATAGTAATTTCATAATACAATTTTTGGCGAAGCATTAATCTTTGATGTGTATTTACATTCCTTAGAAAGCCTCCATTAATGCCAATGTCGGGCTCGGCATCGTCAGCAAAATTATCGA
This sequence comes from Promethearchaeota archaeon, assembly GCA_016839905.1. The sequence goes on from JAEOTJ010000171.1 coordinate 322, forward strand.
TGTTCCCACTTGCGTCTTCGATGTAATTCGGGGCATCAATGATCGCTAAATCAAACGGACAATCGGTTTCAAAAGCAGAAATTCTCTTGGTTTGATATTGAAGGTAGGATACTTTAAGCTCATACTTGTGTAATTCAAGTTTCGAATTTAAAATGATCGAGGAGAGTCCTTTTATGTTGACCTCAATGATGGCTTCCCAATCATACACTAACATGGCACTTAAATAAATCTTATCATTCTTATCATTATGATAAATAAGATCCGACAATTCTTCTCGGGTGAGTAGAATTCGGTTATTGACCAATTCAAACTTCTCAAATTCTCGTGATTTATTTTCGATGTAGAAATTAAAATTTTCTTGAATCAAGCCGTATTCAGAAAAGAGATCGATATCAGAAAGGCCTATATACCCAGAATAATCCAAATCAATTTGCAATTCTTCTAAATAATTGTTATTGTTCTCTAAATAATCGGTTAAATCAATTTCGAAATTGACGCTCGGATTAAGGTAATTTTGAGACGAGGGAACGTCAAAGAAAATATTAGAGGTGACAGTATCCATTTTAAATCCGAGCGTGGATTTAAATGCATCTTCAAAGGACACGTCCATCGCAAAAATGACTTCTACTTGAAACTCATCTTCGACACTATCATACAAGAAGTAATTTTCAAAAGTAGTGAATTCTCTGTCGGTCACGTAAGAAAAGGTGTGGGTTTCAGGCGAAACTTCATATGCAAGAAAATCTACTTGCTCCCAAATTTGGTCCTTATAATTATACAAGTAAAAGTCAAGCAATTCGGCTCCTTTATCCACGTCAATGATGTCAAGATCGGAAGTTTCAAGAACATATCCGGGAACGCCGTTAATATCATAATCTATTTGAAATTCCAAGTATTCCACATATTTATCAAAGTAATCTCCTTTAAAAGTAAAAACTTTAGGCTCTGAGGCGATAAAATCAGTGCCCCATTTGAATGCGTGAAATTCGACATCTGCAAACAATAAAACACCGCTTTTTGTTGGATCAGATAAGGTTATGGTTTGATCGGCTGAGTTATAGGTATAAGCAAGATCTCCTACGTGAGAATAAATTCGCGTGATTTCAAATTCAAAATCATAATCTAATGATTCAGAATTCAGATGATAGGTTGTCCCCGAAATCCAATCCAATTCAATATTATCTTGCGGAATTGGGATTGTTGAACCCTCGTCCGTGTTTGGTATCTCAAATGAAAGACTTGCGTCCATTATTTGCTGGGCAAAAACTCCCCTAAACACACGCAAATCGGCGGTTAAATCACTGATGACGGACTCTACGGTAATATAAAGGTCTGAATGGCTTCCGGTTGTTAAAATATCTTCTAAAAGAGCTAAATTTCCGGGAGGGAAGCTAAAATCGGCTAATTGGACTTGAATATCATATGTTGGATAATTAAATCCGCGACCAATGACTGTATTTTCTAGAGGGAGTAAAAACTCCCCTAATTTATCCATCTCTTCCTCTGGATTGAGCGAGTCTGGATTGAGGGAGTGCAAAACAATCCTTAATTCATAATACTCTGCATTGATCTCTGAGATTTCTGAAGAGGATAACACGTGATCGAAACCGGATTTCAATGTTAAATGAAGAGTACCATCAGTAAAAATATCCGAATCTTTTAAAATGTCGTACTGGAATAGCATGCCGTCCTTAGCAGAAATACTGCCCTTGATCAAGTGGTCTTTGGTGGTAATGAAATGAATTGCTCCATAAGGGATATCTCCTGCTGGGAGGGCGGGGCTAAATTCAACATAAGTACGCTCCACACCTGCTATGGCATGAGTACTAATAGTATATTCTATGGGAGGGATAAAGTAACTTACGGGGGGGCTTGAGGCGTGAAAGAAATCAGGATAAAATCCGGAGCTTGACCTTAGCCTTGACACATAGAGAGAATCCTCAAAACTATAAACGCCATTATCATAAATCTCTGGCAAGTACCACTTATCGGGATGGCCAAATTGCGTCCCATCAATGAGCTGCATTAGAGGGAAATATTCTATTTTTAATTAATAACAATAAAATATAATACGAGCTAAAAATTAAGCTTAAAAAAAAATTATTTAATTGAATTAGACATTATAAAATAATATAAAAAGAATAAACAAAAATTATTTTAAAATGCCTAGAATCAGCTTTAAACTCTGTGTCTTTGGAGATGCCGCGGTTGGAAAGACTACCTTAATAAAGAAATATACTACCGGTGTATTTGATGATAGTATGACGACAACTCTTGGGTTAGATTTTTCCGTGAAGAAATTTGAGATTGCTGATGAGTTCCAGATATCTCTACAGCTATGGGATTTTATGGGCGAAGAGCGCTTTCGAGTCCTGCTTCCGGGTTTCGTATCAGGAGCAGAAGGTGCTCTATTTATATTTGATATCACGAGATATAAAACCTTTAAAAATTTAGAACAGTGGTTAGAAGTATTGAAAGAATGTATTGATGAGGAAGAACATCCCATCCCCATAATTCTAGTAGGAAGCAAGTTGGATCTCGCAGAGAATAGATCTGTTGACCCTCTCGTTGCTGAAGAAATGGTAGCCCAAAATAAAATGTTCTTTCTATACACGGAATGTTCTGCCAAAACGGGAGAAAATGTTGACCTAATTTTTACCACATTAGCCAGAAAAATGCTAAAGAAAGAAAAGTTAATTTAAAATTCTTAATCTTATAATAATCTTCCTTAATTTTTAAATGGAAATAAAAAAAAAAATTTTTCCAATAAATTTTTTAATAAATTTTCATTGACAATTAAACAATATTAATGAAATATTAAGAGATAAGATATAAACAATGATATTACAACTAGAAATATTTGTAGGTATTTTAATATCATTACCTTTAATTATATTATTAATAACAATTGGCATATTCATTTTATTCTTGAGGGAATATTTCATAACAAGGCAAAAAATGTTCTTGGTTCTATCCTTATTATTTCTAGCGTATCTATTACTGAATTTTTTTCAATTTACTCAAGTTCTTGCTAATCGCGAAGATTTGGCTAGATTCAATTTTATTTTAGTAAATGTTTTTACAATGATAACACTATACTGTTTTGTTTTAGTTTTAGAGATGTTTGAAAAGAACATTGATATTTCTAGTAGACAAACGATAATGAGCATTCTCATTCTTATCGCAATTGGAGGCATGATTATTAATCCACAACTTAACGTAAGCGTTGTAAATAATTATTATCTAGTAGATTTTCAACAACCAAGTTTAATATCAATTATTCAAAATTTTTTTTATCTAATAACCGGAATTTGGTTGATAATAATGATATATCGAAATAGAAAATCAGCTTGGTCTCAAAAACAAAAGCTACTTTTAACATGGCTTTCAATTGGAGTAATATTTGCGATTTTATTACCGACAACCCCCTTTTTTTTTGAAATTATAACTCAGACCTTACCAATAGAAGTTCTTATTGGTTCTAAATTGACTAAAGACGCTCTACAAGATGCGGGAATGTTGATAATTGGTATAACATTTATTCTTGCTAGTAAGAGTCCTTGGTTATTACAACGTCAAAGAATTCAATTAATTGCTATATATTCCAAATCGGGAATAGAATTATATTCCAAATCTTTTAACGAGGATATCACGGTTGATGATTTATTTCTGCTATGTGGTGGCTTTTCAGCAGTTTCCTCACTTTTTCAAGAAGTCATTAAGGTAAAAGGAGGTGTAAAAGCAATATTGTTAGAAGGAAAAGAATTAAGAGTTATAAATCGGGAGACCTTCATATGTGTCCTATTAGTGGAATATTCGACTGATGCATCAGAGTTGGCTCATAAAAAATTTACTGATTTATTTGAAGATAATTTCTCAAATGAATTAAAACATTTTTCGGGAAATACAAAACCATTTGAAAAGGCGGAAGAATTTGCCAAGCAATTTTTTTCTTAGAAAATATATCTTTTGGAGAAGTCAATTAAATTAATTAGTAATTATAATTTTAAGATGACATTTTTAACTTATGAGAATAAAAAAAAAGGAATAAAAATTAATTATCCTCCTGATTGGGAAGTTGTTGAAGATGAATGGAGGATTGAATTGGCATTTACAGCACCTTTTGAAAGTTCGGTTCAATATCGAGGAAGTGTAGTTGTTGATGTGCAAGATATATCAGAACATCCAATGACTTTAGATGAATATACGGATTTATCTCTAAAAGAAATAGAGCAAGTAATTGGAAATTTAAAAATAAATAAAATCGCTCAAACTATTCTGGTAGGCAATAAGGCGCATAAATTAATCTTTTCAAGAAAACAAGGCGAGTATGACTTAAAAATGATGCAAATCTGGACAATAATAGGTAATGAGGTCTATACAATTTCTTATTCTCATGGATTTGAGTATTTCTCGAAATATTTAAAAATAGTACAAGAAATGGCTAATTCGTTAGAGATCATTTAATTTTATATATTAAAAACTGATAAATTTTGATAAATATAGTTTTATATGCGCACCTTATCATACTTAAGAATTACTATTTTATAGAATAAATAATTTTTACATAGAATGAGAGAACTAATCGCATTACTTCAAAATTTAAAACAAAGTAGTATAAAAAATGTTATAGATCTTCGCATGAACGAGTTTAAAGCTTTTCAAGAAAGCTCTATTAACGAGATCTTCAAGGAAATGTGTTTCTGTATTATGACCGCGAATTGTAGTGCTGAAAAATGCATTGAAGTTCATAATGGAATAGGGGACGGATTTCTAAAACTAAACGAAGAGGGGTTATCCAAGAAATTTCGAGATCTAGGATACAGATTCCCAAATTTGAGAGCAAATTATATTATAGAATCTCGGAAAAAAAAGGATTTCTTAGAAGAGAAATTAAAGACCAATGAAGGAGATTTAAGAGAATGGATCGTTAAAAATATTAAAGGGTTAGGCTATAAAGAAACGAGTCATTTCTTACGAAATATTGGTTATAAGAATTACGCGATAATAGATTTTCATATCATAGATCTATTAGTAAAATATAAATTAATTGAAAAACCGAAGACTCTAACGAAAAAGAAATATCTAGAAATTGAAGAAATATTAAAAGTAATCGCAAGTCAACTGAATTTTAATTTAGCAGAACTTGATTTATATTTATGGTTTTCTGAAACAGGAAAGGTCTTAAAATAACCCTAAATGTGATAATAAATTATCATTTACCATTTTATCAAATCTTTTATCTCATCTAATAGGAAAAATAAGTTCTTAATGATACTTGATTAAAACAAAAAAGGGAAAAAAAAGATTAATATTTATTAGTCTATCCTTTAAACTAAAATCAAGGAGAATTAAGCCTTTTTTTCCTCTTGAAAAAGAATGCGATTCCCACAGCAGATCCTACTGAAATGCTGCCGATTGTTATCAATCCTCCTGGAGAAGTGAGGAATTCAACCAAGCCAAATTCATCATCGCCTCCATCAGCCTCACTTTCATCATCAGAATCAATGGGTTTATCGACAATCATTAATGTTGAATTACTAACAAGGTGTCCTAAAGTGTCGTTTGCATAGAACGTGATGTTGATGGGATCTCCATCTAAGAGAGAATTCCATATTGCTTGCCATGCGGTTTGATTGATGGTGCTGTTTGAGACAAATAAGTGATTTTCTCCACCATTAAGTGAATACCACATTGAATCCAAGTTGGCTTCATTGATTTCTATGATAAAACTCGGAGAGCCCTCGCCTGCAAGTTGATTATCGGAAGGCATAATGATGTCAATTTCGGGTGCTAAGGTGTCTTTATAAATGACTATTGTAATGGTATCATTTAAATTGCCTAATGTATCGTTGGCATAGAAAAGTAGTTGGATGGGACCATCTTCAAGCCCGCTCCAAAAAGCCCCGCTTAAGACTATATCTGTATTATTCACAAGGGGAATAATTGTCCCCTCAATTATGACCCAAATGGAATCATTATTTGGATCATGGAAGGAAACATTTATGGAGG
>JAEOTJ010000172.1 GCA_016839905.1 Promethearchaeota archaeon
AAAAATTGAAAGAAAGAAAACCATTTCTCATAATAAATTTATTAAAAATTATAAAAAATGGGATTAAGAAAGAAGGAATAAGATATTTAATAAAATTTGTTAATATAAATAAGGATTTATTACTTATAATTGTAAAATATAGAAATAGGAAAATATATAATCTTAATTTTAATAATATAACTGTTAATTTCTCTACATCTTCTCTCTATTCAAAAAAGTGGTTTTTTCCTCGTTATGACAATGGAAAAATTCATGAAAAAAGTGCAGTTTTGATTCTAAGTAATTTTCTTCCCAAATTAAAATGTTTTGTAGATGTTGGAGCACATTTAGGATATTTTACTTGTATAGCTTCAAAATTAATACCAGAAGGAAAAGTCTATAGTTTTGAATTAGATAAATTAGTTCTTAAGATAATGGAAAGAAATATTAAATTGAATTATTTGAATAATGTAAAAACTTATAACCTGGCCATTTCAGAAAAAGATGGGTATATTAAGTATAAAAAGAATACATTTCCAAATCCGACTTTATCAATAATCCCCCAAAATAAACAAAATAAACAAATAGAAATGAAAACATTAAAATGTGTATGTCTTGATACTTTTTTTAAAGAAAAAAAAACTCAACCAGATTTAATCAAAGTAGATGTTGAAGGTGCTGAATTATTAGTATTGAATGGTATGAAGAGTCTACTAAAAAGAAATTTAATAATCCTAATTGAAATTCATCCAGATCAATGGGATTATTTTAATACTGATTTTCATAAAATTTATTCCCTCTTGACTTTAAATAATTATGAAATTTTTAAAATTCTCAATCACCAAGAGCAATTTTTTATAGATAAATTATTACAGAGAGTTACCGTTGATTCAACTTTCCCAGCAAATACAATGTTATTCATAAGAAAAAAAGAATAATAAAAAAATTGAATTAATGAAGTTAAGCTTTTTAGTTATTTAAAATTCTCCAGATGATCATATTACTATATTATTATGATGTAATATTCAATTCTAACTATCCAACTTTATAATAATTGTTTACTCTATTGAATATAAAAAAAAAAACTCAAAGAGAATAAATTTTGGAAGGAACAATACATATTTAAAGCATTTCTTTCCTTTAATGAGAGTTTTGAAATTTTATAGGCAGTAAATTCTTTGAATTCAACTCATTCAAACCTCTTAGAAAATGGATTTAATTCTTACAGATTAAAAAAAAGATTATTTTAAGTTTTTGGATAAAGAGAATTAAATAGATCTAAGTAAAATTATTTGCATAAAATAGAGATACATTTTCAATCTACTTCATAAAGAATATATTTATCATTTTCATAAATTTCTGAAATCTCTGGTATTCTAGGATTCCAGGAAAACTCTTCCCATGAATAATTTAGACCATATATGTAAAAGGTTTCATTACTTCTCGTAGTCTTGAAATTTAGACCATATAAATTTGCAAAAATATTGCTCCCCTTTTTGATTTTCATATTAAGATCAATTACTATTAATTTCTCATCTATATATAAATTAAATAATCCGTTTTCCTCCTCCTCGAAATTAAATTCAATTTTAAAATGGTGCCAATCATAATGAGTAAAATTAGAATATATTACTGAATTAGTTTTATTATAATTATTATAAATAACACCTGTATTGTCAATGAACATTTGTATTTTTTTATACCAATTATAATTATAGAACGAAAGTTTTAAATTTCTGGTATCTGTGTAATTTTCTCTATAAAGCCACCAATCAATAATTCCGCTCTCTTGACACCCAAAATTGTCATAAAGATTTATATTCCCCTCTTCTGATGTATCAGTGAACTTAATTACGTTAGAAAATCCATTAAAATCATCTAAAACCTCAATTATGTTTCCATCTTTATTTTCCCATTCTTTAGGATATATTAAATAATCAGCCTCTATATCTTGAATCTTAAGAATTAAAGAATTTATAGAAAAAACCTCATGAAAATAATATGGTTTCACATTATAAAGCATCTCGGTTTGAACATCGCGACCATCAGGTTTCCAATTCCAAGAGTCAATAACAGGACGTAATAGTATTGAACCATCTTTTGCATTATCTCCAAGATACCAATAAATATCAATATAGTTCTCATCATAAAGATAATGCGATTCATATTTTATTCTAATTTGATAAAATTCAAAGACACTGATTATACATAAAGCAATAAACCATATTTTTGGATTTAAAATAATGACAAGTTTTGCATGATTTCTTTTAAAATCTTTAAGTTTTTCAATTTCTTCGATAATTTTTAAGTATATTTTTTGAAAACCATCTATTATCCACTCGAATGTGGTTAAAGTTATTATTGTAACTGGAAGTGCAAAGACTTCAAATGGTCTATATTTAAATTCTTTAAGAAATTCAGATGTATCTATGAAAAAGGGAGCAAAATAAAAAGATAAGGCGATTAAACAGCACATACTAAAGAAAAGAAATAAAAATTTTCTATGGTTATCATCTCTTTTTTGAAAAAGATTTAAAATTAATCCAAATAGTAGAGCTATGCAAAAATATCCGATTGTGTTTTCTAAGAATCTCTTAAAATATGATACGAAACGGTTATCAAAAAAACCTTCCAGAATACCAAAGGAATAGTTCTCCTCATCAATAATAAATAACAAGTTATTTCTATTAAAATTAAAAAAGGGATTTAATGAATTTACTTTTCCGAATACTTTAGAAGAATAATAGATCATTACATCTAACAAATGAGTAGGTTCATTAATAATATAAGGGATTATAAGAATTACAACTGATACTATAAGAAAAATAATTGATTTTAATTCGTTCTTTGCATTATTTCTGTCCCTAATATTCGAAAATATAATTAATAAGAGATAAGGTGTTAAAGCTAATAGATAATACACAACACTTAATGAGTGAATAAAAAATATTGCTGAAATGAAAAAAGAGAGAATATATTTTGGATATCCTTCATTTATTAATATTATAAAGGAAATTCCAATTATTGATGTTACTAATAGTGATGGAAGGCCATAGATTGCTCTATTCATAAAATATTCAAAAGAAAGTAAGAGTAGTAAGGATATTAACAAAAGATAATTTTTAGTAAAAATCCTCCTTAAAATGACAAATGAAATAAAAAAAAATAGAAGCATTAAATAGATTGGGAGTAATTTAACGAAAAAATACACACTCTTAAGACTTGGAGGCACAGGCAATATTATTCCTGAACAGAAAAAAGTATATCCTGCTGGATAAAACCAGCTAATAGTACCCCCTAATTTGGCATTTTTCAAAGTTAGATATATTTCACATGTCCACCAATAAGGATCCTTAGCTTGTAAACCATCGTTTTCAATTATTACATTGTATGAAAAGATAAAAACTAATACTGATATAAAGATAAAAATACAAATTGAAATGATATTGTGTAAATTAATTAGATCTCTAATATAATCCTTATTAAAGTATTTTATTCTAATATCCTTTCCTTGCTTGATAAGATAATAAGTAATAAATAGACCATCAACAATTATATAAGGAATATAGCTAGTAAAAATATTAAAAATACCAAAAAAGTTGATAACATAACAAATACTAATATAAATTGAAATACCAATCCCAAATGATAACAGCGACTTTTCTAAAAGGGATAAGGAAGGAACAATCCCTCGACTTTTAATATTTTTGTGAATCTTGAATAAAAATATTGATCCAAATACCGTGATCAGTAACAAGAAGCATATAAATAAAAATCCAAATAAAATGAGAGCTGACAATAGTTCATAAATATTCATAGTCAAATACTGTTCAAATTATTTATAATAATTTGCTTTTATGTTTCATTATTTCCAAAAACTTAAATCTCTTTTCAATAAAATCCCCAGATTTTTTATATCATCTTGATAGATTTTAAGGAGAAATGATCTTGTTTCATTTGTTAATGGGGGAAATTTTTTTATTACTCTTCTTTCTTTTTTTTCTACTTTTCTATTATAAAGTATGAATTTATGAATGAATTCTTTGATATTCAATTTATCAATAATTCTTTCAAGCCAATTGGTATTCCTAAATCTCCTAGTTCGACCACCTGTTTTGGCAATATAATAATATAAAATATTGTTTATTATTGGTATCTTATTTTTAACTATTCTTGATCCAGAAATATTTCTTTTCTCAGCCCATCTTGGTGATATGAAATCAACCTGATTTACATTTAAAAATTTATATATCTTTTGGATAAAATTAATAGGATCTTTCCTTAAATTATCATAAAGTAATACAAGAATATTCTTTTCTGGAAATAAATCATAATATCTTTTTAAATGCTTAAAATAGAAACCTCGTTCTATTAAATCCTTATTTCGTTTAATTGCATCTTCAAAGGTCTTATGAATACTCAAAGGACCTTTCATTTCAAGATTGTACTTATAACTTGAATAAGCTCTTTCAATTGGATTCCTAATACAGGCAAGAATTTTAATTTTAGGGAAATGCTTATGAATTAAAGCAGCCGCTTTAGGATTTGATAAGTAGTGAGGCGTAAATTCTCCCTTTATCATCTCAGGGGAACATTGTTTAAAAAATGAACGATAATATTCAATACCTTTTCTATATATATATAATTCACTGAAAAAATTAATTTCTTTAATTGAACTAACACAAATTTCAGGGTGCTCTTTTAATGAATAGAAAATCCAACTACTTCCACTTTTTTCCTCTCCAATACCAACAAAGTCTGGATTTGTATTTATATTATCCATTAGAGCTTCTAATTCTTAATAATTGTAAATCACTATTAAATATTGAAAGTATTGATCTTAACTTCGACAAGTATCTTTATTATATACAAATATTTTA
>JAEOTJ010000173.1 GCA_016839905.1 Promethearchaeota archaeon
ATTTAATATTTCCAACTGTATCATTAGCATAAAACCTTATAGTAAACGTGTTTCCATCAGAAGTGGCTTCCCAAGCAGCATCCCAAGCAGCTTTATCAAATGTACTATTCTGTGTAAATTCATAGTGTCCAATCCCCTCGATTGAATACCATAATATATCTAAATTGAATTCCTGAACATAAAAATTGAAATCTCTTTCTGACTTTTTACGAGAAGAATAATTCCCAGGATTAACAATAACTAGATTAGGAGCTAATACATCTTTATAAAGAAATCTTTCTGCTAAAGTTTCTCCATTTGAATTATTTGCCCAGAATCTAACAATAACAGATCCATTTGGAGCTGTGTTCCACAAGGTTTGGTCGATCTCCACACCTGTCCATGTAGCATTATTCGTCCATACAGACCCATTGAAGAAAGAAAACCACTCTTCATCAATAGAAACTCCTGTTATTTGTACATTAAAAATGGGAACTGTAGCATTACACAATTGACCTTCTGTTGGTGAAATTATCGTTATTACGGGGGCATTATCTCCATCCCACCAGATTGGCTTGTTATCTACAGCTCCTCCTCCACCGGGAATCGCATGAGGAGTATCACCAATACCATCATCATCATTATCAATTCCAGTATAATTATCCCAATAATTCCCTTTAGTTCCATTGTCCCAAAAATTTTCATTACTTTGTTCCCAAGCATGAATAGAATTATCTGTAAAATTGTTCAAATTAATCATATTATAATCTGTGTTTGACTCAGTATAGATTCCATATGTATTATCTTTAATATCATTCATTGTAATATTGTTCCAATCAGCATTATCGAAATATATACCAAAATCATCATTGAGTAATATATCATTGTCAGTGATATTATTCCAGAGAGTATCTTGTAAATGGATTCCACCTTGGAACGCACCAGAATGACCATTATTTATGATTTCATTATTGTAGACATAATTATCATCACTATCCCCAATAAAAACACCATTATCAAGATTATTTTTAATTTCATTATCCAGAATAGAAGTATCGTGGCTTATAGCCCATATATATATTCCGTAATTAACATTCTCACTGATATTATTTTTATAAATAGTATTATTATAGCAAGCCCCAGCAATATAAATTCCCATACTGCCTCCGAATCTTATGTCGTTAAAAGAGATATTATTATACTCAGAATTTGATTCAATAAAAATACCTTCATCATTATTACCATGAATAGTATTGTTTATAATATCATTCCAAAGAGAACCTCTTACATAAATTCCTCGTGCTTGTGGGAATCCAGCTGCAGTATTAGTACAATTGTTTTCGAGGATAAGATTATTAATACCTGCACCATCAAGATAAATTCCCTCATTGGAGTTATCATTACAAGTATTATTATACACAAGACTATTAGCAATATTTGCTGTAACTAAAATACCTATACCATTTTCATTCACTGTATTATGAGTTACGTTGACGTTATCACAGTTCCAAACCTCTATTCCAGCATATCCAGTAAATTTCACATCATTTTTAGAGATTTCATTATCATCACTGAGATGGTAAAGATGAATTCCACGACCTCCTCCAGTTACAATATTTTCAATAATTGTATTGTTAGAATTATAATATTTTAACTGGATATTCATATAATGCGAATCCTTCACTGTATTGTTCATAATGGTATTATTGTCGCAATTATAGGAGAGTTTAATTCCATAATCATTATCTCTTAACCTATTATGGGTTATGTTATTATGGCTAGAAGTATGTAATTGAATTCCCATCGAAGTGTAAGAGATATTAAAGTTTGAGATAGTAGAATAACTACAATTAAACAATAATATTTGTCCAGGATCGCCCACGCTTGTAAAATCAGCTGTATCTAATCCAATTTGGTCTTTATAATAATAAACAGGTTTGCCATTCACCGTATTATTAGTGAAAATCTCCATTGTTCTAAGATCGTCCCAGTTATGCGTTAAATTAATCCCCACATTGGTCATGGTATTTCCAGATATTGTTAAATTTATCGAATAAGCCGACGCCGTTATTCCATTATGAGCCCCCAATAAAGTATTATTTCTTATAACAATATTTTCTGCATCGACTGAAATACATGCCACTCCTCCTACAATTGTATTGTTTTCAGCGATGCTTTCATCCCCGAACAAAGCAATCCCATTAACAGTAGAATTTATTATCGTATTATTGATCGCGTAATTGAGATAATTATCCTGCCATCTAAAATATATCCCTTCTTCATTGCGATTTATAGTGTTTTTTTTTATTGTAATATTTTCACAATACTCATACAAGAAAATTCCCGCCCCATTGTTATTTGAAATATTACAACTATATATATTTCCATTGCTGGCATTTAGTAACTTTATCCCTGCGTTTCCATAAACAGCATCTGAATTAGTAAAGGTACAGTTTTGAATTATGAAATCCACAGTAGAGTTTGCGATTATAAATGAACTACCTGTACCATCAGGATTATTGAGAGTAATATTTTCTATGAGATAAAGAGAACCATCACCGTTAACATCGACACACCAGCTGTATATTCCTGCTATATCTGCCCAAGTTCCATTACCACAAGCGTATATACCATTATCGATCCACAATTCATTATAAGACTGAAAGCTTGCTTTAGGCTTTAAATCTTCAACCTCTCTTAGTTCTTGACTGCAAGCTGTATTCTGATTCTCTAAATTAATGTTAAAAGAAAAGATACTTGAGACCATTACGATTATCAAACAAAATATAATTGTTTTTTTAGAAAGCATAATTTTTCACTTTTTTTATAATTTAATTAATATAGATTAATAAAAAAATATATTAAAAAAAATCCAATTAAACATTTTTAAATTTTGACGTTTTCAATTAATTAATGAAGATTTTAATTATGATATTTTAAATAATTATGACAAGATATGAAATTAGAATAGCGGGGTATGGCGGTCAAAGCAAGAGAGATCTCCTCTTTGCGTCAATGGCGTTATCACGCTTTCAAAAATGATCATAACGGCATCTTCTTTATATGAGGGTTTAGCAGCCACGCAAACCGAGGCGTACAGTGCCGCAGCTAGAATATTACTATAAACGAGTAATTTGGTTAAAGGCGGCAGATGTTGGGCAGAAGTAGTTGTTGATCTCGATAGTAATATAAGACAGATAGATTACCCACGCGCATCGGAGCCCTACGATGCATTAATCGTTCTCTCAGAAGAAGCTGCAAGGGACATTAAACCAAATTTTTTAAAAAAAGAAGATACAGGATTTCTTATTTGGGATTCTTCAACAATCAATAGATTTAGAGCGGCTAAAAAAATTAAGAAAGCATTGAGTTTGCCAGTTCAGAAGCTTTCAATTGAAAGGTTTGGGAATACGGTATTTGGAAATTCAATAATTTTTGGTGCTTTTACTATCATGGCGAATATTTTTTCAGAGGAATCTGCCATCCAAACAATTAAAAAATTTGTTCCAAGCCCAACTTTAAGCAAGAATTTAGAAGCTTTTGAATTAGGAAAACAAAAAGGGCAAGAATTTATATCTAAATTACAAGAGGCGGCATGAATGAAAATTAATAAAATTCAAAAAGGTTGGAATGAATTAGATTCTGAAATTGTCAAAACTGGAAAATGTCTCTATTGTGGAGCATGTGCTGCTTTTTGTTTAAACATTAAATATGATAAAGATAAAGAAATCCCCACTGAAGATGGTTCATGTAAGGATGTGAATACATGTCGAGATGGTTTTGGAGTTTGTTATAATTTATGTCCTAAAACTGGGATTGAACAAATACCCGTATCTTTATTGGATAAATGGGTATTTGGAAAGAGACAAGATAAAATATTAGGTCATTATATAGAGATTATATCTGCAAGATTAACTGATTCTGGAAAAACCGCCATTAATGGAAATGCTGGACCAATAACAGGGCTTTTAACTGTAGCAATGGAAAAAGGTTTAATTGACGCAACAATAGTAACAGGTAAAGATGAGAATTATAGACCCTATCCTATAATTGTGGATAATCCAAAAGATTTAATCCAATCCATTGGTTATAAACCAAGTCAGAGTCCTACACTTTCTTTAGTTGGAGTAGCTATTAATAAAGAGAATGTGGATATTGCTGTAGTCGGAACTCCTTGCCAAATTCAATCATTACGCAAAATGCAAAATCATCCTGAACTTGATTTCGAAGTTCATGATTTAGTTTCTCTTGCTATAGGAACTTTTTGTTTCGGTACGTATCATAATCAACTCCTAGCAGAATGTTTTAAGGAAAATGGAGTAAATCCTACTGAAATAGAAAAGATTGAATCTGATTATAATTATTTTAAAATGATAATCTCAACAAAATCTGGAAAGAAGGAAATTTCTCTTAATTATTTGCATGATAAGGCAATAAAAAAGGTTTGCTATACGTGTTCTGACTACACGGCATCATTTTCGGATATTTCTGTTGGAAATGTAGGTAGTGAAAAAGGATGGAAAACTTTAATTATTAGAACTGAACGAGGAAAACAAATCTTAGATTTAGCAATAGAGAAGGGTTATCTTGAGACAAATTCATTATCAAAGGATAAAGAAGAATTAATTTTAGATCTTACTAGAGCTAAAACAGATATAATTAAAATTGAAGCCATCCAAGAACATTCTCCAGAAATTAAAAGTTTTATATTAAGAAGCGAGAGAATCGCTAGAACATATCGTCCAGGAATGTTTGTCATGCTTTGGTTACCAGATATCGATTTTTTACCCATGTCAATTTCTAATGTTAATGGAAATCAAATAGAAATTACCGTGCAAAAAATTGGCGAAGGAACGGTAAAATTATTTGATTTAAAGGTGGGTGATAGCATTGGGATAAGAGGTCCTTTTGGAAATTCTTGGAATTATGAAGATGCTCAAAATATACTTGTTGTTGGCGGGGGAATGGGCATCGCAGCATTGACATCCTTAATAGAACCTTTAAAACAAAATAAAAAGAATGTAACTGTAACAATTGGAGCTAAAGATGATACATCATTAATTTTTGTTGATCGTTTAATTGAACTCATACCAAGTACAATGTGTTCCACTGATGATGGTTCTATTGGGAAGAAATGCTATGTAACAGACACCATTATGGATATTCTCGCTAATAATGATATAGATTTAATAATGACGTGCGGCCCAGAAGTCATGATGAAAAAAGTTATGGAAATTGCTACTGAAAAAAACATAATGCTGCAGGCTTCTCTTGAGAGAAAAATGAAGTGTGGAGTAGGTTCATGTGGATCATGTTGTATGGGTGAAAATAATGATATTACCGTTTGTAAAAATGGTCCAATTTTCAATTCAAAGCAGTTAAACAATTTTCCGCAATTTGGAAAATATTTTAAGTAATCCGTAAGTTTTTTAATCTGTAAGTTTATTAATTTTTAGAGGATTTTTTTTTTTATAGAAATAGGTCATAGAAAATGAATGAAGATAGGAATATGTTTAATGCCCCAGCAGAGAAAGATAAAAATGCTATAGATTCTCAAATTTTAGAAAAAATAGCTCTGATTAAACAAGAAGAAGATGGTCCTGGTAGTAAAATAAATAAGTTCCATTTATTAAAAGATATTATCACAACTCAAAGACAAGAAATTTCGTGGAAAAATGAGGATATTAAAAATTTAGAGGGTAAAATAGTCAAATTAACTGAAGAAATCTTCGAGCTAGGTAAGAGAAATGAAATTGAAAGGATGGCAGATTTTTCTGATAGGGAAATTAATGAATTAAAAACAACTATTGATAGATTAGAAAAAGAGTTACAGAGTTTAAAGTTTAAAAATACAGAATTAGAAGCTGTAAATAAAAAAAGCGAAGAGACAAATAGAATGCTAAAAGCAGCATTGTTAATGACGGTAGATACGGAAACCAAAAATGTTGCTGAAGCCCCTGAAACATTATCAGAAGATAAACTTATTGAAGTCAAAACATCTGAGGATAAGACAGTTGGCTTAACCCAAGGACCTAGCAAGGTTCAAGCACCCCTCGAAGATGGAGACCAACATGAAAGAAAAAGGAAGTGTCCTAGCTGCGGTGCCACGAGCGCATTCATACTTGAAATTGATGATAAATCGCACATAATTTATCAGAATCCTACCATTTATGGTAAAAAGTACAAGTGCGGCGATTGTCGATACGATTGGAAATAATTTTTATATCATTTTTTAATGCTTTGAAAATCCATTAAAAGAAAAATTAATTATTTTCTACTATTTCTAATCTTAAACTATATTTTAAAAGATGGTTAAATTAATTTGAACTCTAAAAACATTTTAATTACTGGATCAGGTTCAGGGATTGGAAGAGCAATGGCAATTAGATTAGCATCAGAAGGTCATAATATTATATTAAATGGCAGAACTGAAAGTAAATTAGTTGAAACAGAGACAATGTTAAAAGTTTATGATATAAAAACGATGATTAAGGCTGGTGATGTCTCAAATTCCGCTTTTGTCAAATCGATGATTTCCGATATTGTGAGTGAATGGGAATTACTGCATGTTGTGATTAATAATGCTGGAATTAGTGGAGATCCAGCTTCAGTAATAGATATTTCAGAAGAAAAGATGCAAAAAATCATGGATATTAATTTCAAGGGAACTTGGTTAGTATCTAAATTCGCAGCCAAAATAATGAAGAAGCAGAGAAAATTAAAGCCCATAAGCGGCAAAATTATTAATGTATCTTCCATCGCAGGGAAAAATCCTTGGAAACTAATTGGAATTTATGGTTGTAGCAAGGCGGCAATAAATGTATTAACAATAATAATGGCAAAAGAATTAGCTCCAAGGATAACCGTAAATGCTATTTGTCCGGGTTTTCATGTCACGCCCATTTACAAGGATAATCCTAATTTAATTGAGGATATGATGTCAATCGCAAATTTAAAACCAGTATTAGGAAGAATAGGAACCGCTGAAGATGTTTCAGGATTAATTTCGTTCTTGGTTTCAGAGGATTCAAATTATATGACGGGACAATCAATTAATATTGATGGTGGAGCCGTTTTTCATTAAATAAATTTTTAAGAATATAAAAAAAATTAAGCGCTAAAATCTCCTAATTTATTGATGACAGAAAAGTCCCCCTTTAAAGCTCCTTTTACAATCTGAGTCATACTATCCGGTAATTTACCTAAAGTCTCACTAACTTTTAATAAATCTTCTTTATTTTGCATCATGATATCAATCTTTTGGGACTCTTCATTAATATTAATTTCCATAGGGACCTCTTCCTTTAATCCGCCAAAAATTCTCAGCATGTCCTTGATTTCATATTCTTCTCCTAATTCTTTTTTGGATCCCTTCTTTCCCTTAATGAGAATGCTCAAGGTTAAGGTATTTTCATTTTTTTGAATTTCTATTGTCTCTTCTAACAACCTTTTCATGTTACCAATAAATCTTTCCATTTTAAATCATCCATCTATTATTTTATCATCAAATTTCGTTTCTAATTTTAATAGGAATGTCGATAAAAGAAGCATTTAAAGCATTTCGTGCAATTTTTATCGTAGGTTTACCCTCAGGAGGGTATTGTTTAAAAGTATCCTTATCCGCACCCGCAATGGCAAGTTTGAGGCGATGTCCTTTAGGAATGAAAACTGATGTGGGCCTAAATGCAAATGTAGCTTCGACTATTTCACCAGGTACTATTGGAGTCGAATCTTTTTTCAAGTAGGAATGATAGGGTACTAAAATCTTGTAAGGAGGTTTCTCTGTCGATATTTTTCGATGAAGTAGACGCAGATTTCCATCTGAAAAATAATGGATATTGCCCTCTTCATCCAGTTCTTCTAAATATGCATAAATCGCTCCATCTTCATGCGTTGAGGAAAGAAATAAGCTTATAGTTGCGTGTCCTGTAATTTCTATATTTTCTTGTAAGGGCGGACTAGTATAACATAACAATCTTTTGTCAGCTTTTTCTCTATTTGAATAATCAATTGGTAATCCTAAAAGAGTCCACCATCGATTCAATCTACCAGATGTGGCCCGAAAGTTAATTTTATAACTATCTTCTCCTTGTTGGCTCTCTGGTTTTGATACTGATAAGGTATTTCCATCTGTCAAATACCATTTTTGTCTGTTCATTCCTTCGGGAGGCCAAGAATGAGTCTTTTTCCATTTTTCTTCGCCCATTGTATAATAATAAAGAGTTTTTCCTTGAATATCCTCACCATAAATGATATTTTCAAAGAAATCTATCCACTTAGTAATTCGTTCTTTTGGAGATGGTGAGACTTTATGCTTTTCAGGGCTAAGCGGGTTACCTGGAAAGGAGGCACCATGGTTCCAATCTCCTATTATTGCTATGTGTGGATTTTCTAGATTAATAAATCGATTAATTACAGAATCAACATACGCAGAGTCTAGCCATGATACCCAACTTAGCACTTTAACATTTGATTTTTCAAGTTCTTTTTTATGAGGGAATGCGCTGATATCATCAATAGTAGAGCCATCTGGAAGAAGATCATCTCTGAAGTCCTTATCGTTAGATAATTCATAGACATATACGTTCGAACCGTGTTCTTTAATGGCTTCCTTTAATAAACTCTCGTTACTATCAGAGTCAATAGGTTTGACACCTTTCATGAGGAGCCATCCAATGGGTATTAATTGCCGCATGGGTGTGCAGTCGTTATGATCAAGCTTTTTTCCCATAAAAGACCACATTTGCATAAAGGCCTTGTTATAACATCCTCCGGGCGCGACAATATCAGTAAAAGCATCCCATAGAGAGTGTCCGGGCATTACTGCCTTCACTGCGGGATGATTATTTGTTGCGAGTAATTCGGCTGATAATCCAGAATATGAAATTCCATTGGCTACCACATTTCCATCTGACCATGGCTGCGAAATGATCCAATCAACAATTTCCGGGCTATCCTTATTTTCTTCCTTTGAAAAGGGATATGGTCGAGTCCCAAAAGATGCTCCACACCCTCTTACATCCGTATAAACAACGGCATACCCTCGATTTGTAAACAATCTGGGCGTAGGTGAGTTTATTAATGTTTCTCTAAATATCCACCTAAATGGAATTCTTAGTTTGGAAGATCTCCAATATCTTGTTTGAAATAATAGAGTAGGTATCTTAGTGCCATTAGCTAATCCTTTAGGAAGGCAAATTGTCGCAGCAATTTTCACATCATCTCTCATTTGAATGTAGATATTAGTTATGCTATAATCCTCATAATTTTGCCTTTCTGGAGAATTCCATTTTAACATGAAGGGATTGTCATTATTATCGCCCATAATAAAATCATCTTATAATTTTAAATAAGTCTTACTTGATCTTTTCAAAAGTATCTTTATTGGTATGGTTTTATAACATGAATAACATCATCATAATCAATTCCTAACTCCTTTACTAGTTCAATTGTCGGACAACCAAACGCATTCCAACCACGTTTTCTATAAACTGCTTCTTGAAGTTTTAAATATTGAATCTCTCTATATTTTCTTAATATTTTCATTTTCTCCTCCGTGGATTTCCCTTCAATATTTATATCCAATTCCTTCAACTGTTCATCATATCTCTCTTGGCGACTTTCGTATTCCATCTTAGTTACGGGGCCCATCGCTCGATAGGGAAGATTTGAATCGTGCTTTCTTAAGCCCTTCCCTTGTCGAATACTGAAAACTTTTTGTAAATTGTATACTCGCTCAGACATTTTTATTAAATCATCTGGTTCAGATTTAATTCCTGTAACTGCAGAATAATAATCAGCATACCATTGTACGTGCTGAGGTATCTTAGCTTGTATTAATTCCCCTCCCATTTTTATCGGTAAATCGTAGTTAGAGGGAGGAGGTACATCATTCCAGCCCAATTTACAGAGCCCGACCAGCCCGAACCATGTACGCCAAAGTGGAAACCAATAAAGTGCTTTGGCTTTATCTTCGAATGTTGGGATTGAATGCCGGACTATATCTTCAAAAATAAGCCATGCTTCGTCATGCTGGGGCCCTTTTAAAGCGTAACCGTAACCTCCTTGTTGGGTAAGGCTCTCTTTGGTTATATATTCTGAGAATTCTAATCCTTTGTGCTCCATCCCGATGTCTTGGAGGAATTGGGCGTCAGCGTTATATTTTTCAGCGAAAAGTTTCTTTAAACGTTTTATTCCTTGGCCTATGACTACTCCAAAACCTTCATCCCTTGCCATCTGATGAATTAATTCAAGAGCAGCTTCAGCATTTCCAAAACTTAAATCGAGCCCTCCAGTGATCTCTTTATTTATTATACCTTCTTCAAAACATTCCATTATAAAAGCAATTCCCGTACCAACTCCGATCGTATCTAAACCATATGTATCGCAATAAAAATTTGCTTCAAGCACCCAATTAATGTCCCATACTCCCCAATTGGATCCACAACCTGCCACAGTCTCATACTCGGGACCATCTACAATGACCTTTTCACCCTTAAATGGACCTGTCTTTAGTTCATAATCATTTACCCAGTGGGAACAACTTATGCTGCAACCTAACCAGCAATTATCTTGGCCCTTACCTGTAGTTTCTCCAAAGACTTCAAACCATGCTTGGCGAGTATAGGGGATATTTTTATCTTTTATCTCGCGATGTTGACCAAGTCTATAATTTTCTGTTGGTAATAAGTCTGAGATATTCATAATATCTGTTAAATATCCTCCTGTACCAACAAATCTCATTTGGTTCATTTTTGGATCCCATTCAACAATTTCCTTCTTATGCTTAGTTCCTATTTCAAGTAATTTATCAACATCTGCGGGATCATTTTTAATTGCTCCATAAACAGGACCACGACATATAAGAGCTTTCAGTTTCTTATCTGCAAATACTGTTCCAATACCTCCACGACCAGCTTGTTTGTAAGAAGCCCATTTTCTCTTTCGGACATACCAGGAAGAGTTTAACATCCCCCACCTCGAGAATCTAGCAGCTGGACCCGTGCTTACTACAGCCGTAAGTTGCTTTTCTTTCTCAGTCGGTTCCTTCGCATATTTCTCAGTTAATTGTTGAGTAAGTATATGAGAATATTCTGATAGTCCGTCAGATTCTTTAACTTTTTCAATCTGAACAATATGATCCTGACCGTTAATAAAAATAATCACTTCTTTTTCTGCTTTCCCTTGAATTTCAATAGCATCAAAGCCCGACAATTTGGAATACGGTCCAAAATGACCCCCTACATTACTGTCTATAATTATACCCGTTAGCGGAGATATTGTGGTCACAATGGATTTTCCACCACCAGGATAATAAGTTGAGGCTCCAAGTGGTCCCGTGGCCCAACAAATTTCATTTTCTGGATCATCCCATTTGACAATGCGGTCTTTAGGAAGGCCGTTCCACATGAGCCAGAGGTCAAATCCCCTTCCACCGATGAATTTTTCTTTCATTTCATCTGTGACGGGTTTAATGGCGATTTCATTTGCCGTTAGGTTAATGTATAGCGTTCGCCCAGTATAGCCTCTCTCCATCTCTCGATGTTCGTATTTTTTCTCTGCTAAGATCAATAATTTTCACGTGTTGATTTATATTGATAATATTAATTTTATATAATAGTTGAAATTAATCATTTTCTTAAAGATTTAATGAATTGATTAATGATTAATGATACTAAATTTATATTGTTGAATTTAAAAATAAACTAACATTAAGAAGAATTATAAGTATTTATATTTGAAAGTTGAATTAAAAAATATTATAAATAATTTTTAAAAAAAAAAATGACATTTGCGGCGACGGTGGCAACAACACGCATAATGTTAACAATGTCACCAACAAGGCGAATGTAATAGACCATAATAAGTATAAGATGTGTGTAAAATGAGTGAAGAGGAAAAGATTTGCGTTAGGGTGTTAATTAATATGATTACATTCGCAATTAAGCAAATAACAACAATGGATGCTGAATACAAGGCAAAAATAGAGCCTTTAAATGAAATAACCCAATGGAATATTGGAGATGATATATCATATTATTCTGAAATGAAGGGAACTGATATCAAGCTAATTGAAGGAAAAGCACCAAGTCCATCCTTAACTATTGAGATAATTGATGCACCTTCAGCATTGCAAATGTTAACTGGTCAAGCTCCGATTCAACAAATGATGGTAGATAAAAAATTCAACGTTATTGGAGACCAGCAAAGAATACCTAATGTTATGTTTATATTTGATACTGTAAATAAATATTTAGGAGATATGCGTCAATAGGTGATTATATGGATAAGAAAGAATTGCAAATTAAAATGTTTGTTTATATCATGATGAAAGCTGTTGAAGAGATTGCTAAAGTTGACGAAGAGATGCAGGAAGACATGGAGGAATATGTAGTAAAAATTCAATGGAGGATTGGTGAAAACGTAAAGGGATATCAAGTTTTCAACGAAGGAGAATATTCATATGCTTTGGATGCTGAAATTGATGATCCTGATGTAACCATGACAATTAATGATATAGATAAAGCAAAAGCCTTCTTTATGGGAGAAATAGATGGAACTTCTGCATACATGTCTGGAGATCTTACAATTGAAGGAAGCCTACCTTTGATTTTAGAATATAATAATATTGCAGATCATATCATGGATTATTTAGAGCCAATAAGAGGGTAAACAGTTTTTATTAAGATATATTAAATTTATTTCAATTATATTTTTTTAAACTTTTTTTTATTGAAAGTTGAAGGTTTAAGAGATTTTTAAAAAGAAGTTAAATTAAAAATAATTCATTCAAATAATTTATTTCTAATAATTTATTTCTCCTTAATAACTTGGATAATGATAATATAAAAAAAGGAATTATTTTTGGAATAATTGGAGTCTTAATAGTAGGATTTCAGCCAATAATCGCTAACTCAAGACCTGCAATACTCGATTTTTACATCTTTGCTGCTATGACCATGATTGTAGAAGCATTAATCTTCTTTCCTCTCCTTCTTTTAGAGAGAAGAAAGATTAGGACGAATTATAAGAATAAATTAATCACTTTTGAAGAAAAGGATTCATTACTTAACGGATATAAGAAAAATATGCTTCTCCTAATCTTTGTGGGTGTTGCTTTTGGTATTGGAATGATGCTTTTCTTTATTGGTTATCAGGAAGCAGGAGTGATAAATGGCTCCTTAGCTCAAAAATCAACGGTAATTTTTTCTTTATTATTTGGTTTTTTAATTTTAGGGGAAAGAATTTCAAAAAGTCAAATCTTTTTTTCATTAGTATTATCATTTGGACTAATATTAGCCGTTACTCAGGGTTCTTTCAATTTACTTGAGTTTAATGCAGGAGTTTTAATAATACTCATATTATCAGGAATTTGGATGTTAGGTCATACATTGACTAAGCCAGTCCTCGATAGAAATGAAGCTACTCCCATTTTGATCATATTTTTGCGAAATTTAATTGGGGGGATTTTGTTATTTCTTACATATTTCTTGTTTTTTCCCATATCAAATCTAAGATTTTTTCATGATCCAATCAATATTTTCTTTTTTATTGTAATGGGCGTGGTGTATGGAACCGGGTTATATTGTTGGTATCAAACTCTCTCATGTTTAGATGTTTCCAAAGCTTCAATATTAGTTTCACCCACTCCTATTATAACGGCTTTATATGCCATTTTATTTTTTGGAGTTTTTCTAAACATTTACCAACTTATTGGAACGTGTATAGTTATTTTATCAATAATTTTACTTTTTAGAGAAAAGGAAAGTGATGAAAAAAAATGAAACTATCTGATAGAAGTTTTCTATTGGTTCATAATCTCGACAAACTTAGATTGAATTTACGATTTTTTTTGGTTTTATCAAGGAGATATGTATCGATACAAGACTCGCTATAATGATCAATAGGATCTGAACCCATAAAATTGATATAAATATAATTGAAATTATAATCGTTATCCATAAAAGGATTATTGTAATTGCCTTTACTTTAAAGGTAAGTCCTTTACCAGCTCGATAATCTCTTATTATTTTTCCAAATAGTTTATTATTTAATAACCAATTATATGCTTTTTCTGAACTTCTATAATAACAAGCTGCGGCTAAAAGTAAAAAGGGCGTTGTAGGAAATATAGGTATAACTATCCCAATAATACCTAATATTAAGCTGGTTGTACCAGCGATATAATATAATCCTCTTTTTAATTTACTTTGGGATATTTTAAGTTCCTTTGAAGTATTTTCCTCAAGTCTGGTTTCTAATTCTTCAGTCATCATTAAAGTTTAAACCTCAATAAAAAAAAATTAAGATTAAGGTATTAAGCAAGATCGAAACGATCTAAGTTCATTACTTTATTCCACGCTGCTATAAAATCGTTCACGAACTTCTCCTGAGAGTCATCACTACCGTAAACTTCCGCCAATGCTCGGAGTTGGGCGTTCGAACCGAAGATGAGATCAACACGGGTGGCCGTCCATTTGAGTTCACCCGTTTCTCTATCATGCCCCTCAAACAATTCTTTATCCTCCGTGGTTGCTTTCCAGACTGTGTTCATGTCGAGCAGATTCACGAAGAAGTCATTGGAAAGTGCCTCGGGTCGTTTGGTAAAGACACCATGATCTGTTCCTCCGAAGTTGGTCTTCAAGACCCGCATACCGCCTATGAGCACCGTCATTTCGGGTGCGGTCAGAGTTAACAATTGTGCTTTATCAACTAGCATTTCTTCAGCGGATACAGCATATTTAGTCTTCTGGTAATTACGAAATCCATCTGCCTTCGGTTCGAGAACGGCAAAAGATATTTCGTCTGTTTGCTCCTGCGAGGCGTCCATTCGTCCCGGTGTGAAGGGGACCTTCACTTCGTGACCAGCATTTTTTGCTGCTTGTTCTACACCTACGCAACCAGCCAAAACGATCAAATCAGCAAGCGATATCTTCTTGTCGTCGGACTGTGCGTCATTGAATTCAGTCTGGATGCCTTCCAAGGACTTGAGTACCTTCACTATCTGGTCTGGTTGATTAACCTCCCAATCCTTCTGTGGAGCCAGACGAATGCGAGCTCCGTTCGCACCACCGCGCTTGTCTGATCCACGGAATGTGGAGACCGACGCCCAAGCAGTCGAAACTAGTTCCGAGACAGACAGATCCGATGCTAGGATCTTGCCCTTGAGTGAGGTAATGTCTTTTTCCTCAACTAGCTTGTGATCAACCGTGGGGATGGGATCCTGCCAGATAAGCTCTTCTTCAGGAACCTCGGACCCTAGATAGCGAGAGCGCGGACCCATATCTCGATGGGTAAGCTTGAACCACGCCTTGGCGAATGCCAAGGCAAACTCATCCGGATTCTCCATAAACCGCCGTGAAATTTTTTCATACTCAGGATCGAATCGAAGAGAGAGGTCGGTGGTCAGCATAGATGGTGCATAACGCTTTCCGGGGATGTGGGCATCTGGTACGGTACCGGCCCCCGCACCACCCTTCGGCTTCCACTGATGCGCACCAGCAGGACTCTTCATCAGTTCCCATTCAAAACCGAATAGGTTCCAGAAAAAATTGCTACTCCATTTCGTGGGTGTGGTTGTCCAGATGACCTCTAGACCGCTGCTGATCGTATCGACACCTTTACCTGATCCAAAGCTACTCTTCCAACCTAGTCCCATATCTTCGATGTCAGCCGCTTCGGGCTCGGGCCCCACATGTTCTGCGCTACCGGCACCATGGCACTTTCCGAACGTGTGACCACCTGCGATAAGTGCCACTGTCTCCTCATCATTCATCGCCATGCGTGCGAATGACTCGCGGATATCCTTCGCTGCTAAAACTGGATCAGGATTACCGTCTGGACCTTCTGGGTTGACGTAAATCAAACCCATCTGCACGGCTGCGAGTGGATTCTCGAGATCGGGTGTATTTTTATCGTCTGTGTGCCAGCGTTCGTCACCCAACCACTCCTTTTCAGAGCCCCAGTAGATATCTTTCTCCGGCTCCCAGATGTCTTCACGCCCGCCACCGAAACCGAAGGTTTTAAAATCCATCGATTCTAGGGCGACATTACCTGCGAGGATCATCAAGTCAGCCCATGAAATTTTCCGACCATATTTTTTCTTAATTGGCCAAAGTAGCCGACGTGCCTTGTCGAGGTTAACATTATCAGGCCAGCTGCTGAGAGGTGGGAAGCGCTGATTTCCACTACCACCGCCACCACGGCCATCACCAACGCGGTAGGTACCGGCGCTGTGCCACGCCATACGAATGAACAATGGTCCATAATGACCGAAGTCCGCCGGCCACCAGCTTTGGGATTTTGTCATTATTTCAGCGAGGTCCTTCTTCAAAGCCTCGAAATCGAGACTATTGAACTCCTTAGCGTAATTGAAATCCTTGCCCATTGGATTAGATTTGGAGGAATGTTGATGCAAGATATCGAGACTCAACTGGTTTGGCCACCAGTCTTGGACCGTCGTTCCACCACCAGCTGTGGGTCTCTTCATCTTACTTTTTTTTTTATCTTCACTCATAATTTTCAATCCTTTTAATTTTTAGAATTTTTAATTTTAAACCCACTTAAAATTATACTATTGATTCATTATTTTAGTATAGTTATAATTCTATGTCTTATAATTTATTTAATCAATATTCATTCCTAAGTAGGATTGAATACTAAATGATTTTTATTATTAAAAAAGGTTATCTTTATATAATAAAAGTTATTTTTAGATCACAGAATATATTTTAAAATAAAACATAAACAAGTGCTATCGATGGATGATGATGAACTGATTAATCTTTTTAGAGATAAGGGATTTAAAGTAACAGTTCAACGATTAACAATATGCAAATACGTGTTAACAAGAGATGATCATCCATCAGCAGATCAAATATATCAAGCTTTAAAAATTGATTATCCTACAATAAGTTTGGGAACCACTTATAAGACACTACATTTATTAAAAGAGCTTGGATTGATACAAGAACTTGGATTTAACGAGGGTACTATAAGATATGATCCCGATGTGGTTCTTCATATCAATATTGTATGTAATAAATGTGGTAAAATATATGACCACAAACCTGAGGATCTTGAGATTTATTGGGAAAAAATACTCTCTACACTGGATTTTGAACCTCAAGGTCAGCGGATTGACATTTATAAAGAATGCAAAGAATGTAGAAATCCTTTAAAGTTGTAATATATAAATGAAAAAGTCTAAATTAGAATATGAGGATTATTGGTTTAATTACGTTTTAAAAACTGATCCTAACAAAATTAAAGCAATAATTAAAGAAGAATATATAGAGTCTGATAATTTAAAAATCCATTTGGATATCTATGATAATGAACGCTCGCTAGATAAAACAATTATTTTTATTCATGGTACATCAGTTTACAGTCGATTTTATGCAGAATTCTGTTATAATCTTTATACTAAAGGATATCAGATTGTTGCACCTGATATGATTGGTCATGGTTTGAGTGAAGGAGTTAGAGGTCATTTTACTATGAATGAATACACTAAAACTATTTATAATGTAAGTTCTTACATAATAGATAACTATAATGATAATATAATTGTAATGGGATCGAGTTTGGGAGGAATAACTTCATTATATTGTGCTGCTAATGATAATAGATTAAAAGGGGCTATTTGTCATAATGTGGCAATTTTTAATGAAGAAGCTCATAAAAAAATCATTAGAGGAGATAAAAGATTCGAAGATTTAAAAGCAAAAGTACCTAAATTAGCAAAAATCTCTCCCAAATTTAAAGCAAGTGTTCTAAGTTATTTGGATTTCAGTAAATTAGCAAAATCAAAGAAGATGCAAGATGTAATAGATGTTTTATTAAAGGATAAGATTTTAGCTTTAAAATATACTCTTACCTCGCTAATGACTCAAATGACTGCTCCTTTATCGAGGCCTGTCGAAAAAATTGAAATACCAGTAATGATAATTAATGGAAATGAGGATATTTTATTTTCTGTTGACTATATGAAAGAGATTTTTAACAGACTAACGTGTGAACATAAAAAATTGGAAATCATTGAAGGAGCATCGCATTTAATCCTCCAAGAAAACATTAATGATGTTATTTCATGCATAATTCCATGGATAGAAAAGGTTTTATATTAAGAAATAAGTTTAAATTGTAATTCAGAGTAATGTATAATATTACAGGAAATAATATTTTTTTTTCAATTACCCAAAATGCTTGAAATGGACACTCAAAGTTTAGAGATATCATGTCCCATTTGTGAAATTTTAAAAAGCATAAATGTTCCTAAACAAATCTTTTCACAAAAAAAATTTGGAATGATTAAAATTCAAGTTCCTCCAAATGTAACTTGCGAACATCATTATATCGTGTTTGTAGATGTAAAAGGAACTGTGAAAGGTTATGAAAAAATTGATATCCAAATGCAGCCACTTTCAGTAGAAGAAATGGCAGATAGATCGATATTAACAATTTCAAAATTTATTCAAATATTTGGAGCATATGGATTGTCTTGCCTAATACATGCGAAAATATTTAATTATCCGGCATATATCATGCGAGGGGCAAATACGGATGGACTTAATGAAAAATTCATTAATGCCATGGGAGATCATATCCTTCCTACAAGATATCGTGGAACAAGTTCAATAACTTTTCTTGAAGAAACTATTTTAAAAAACATTAAGCTAAAAGATAAAGATATATTATTGATTGATTCGCAAAAAAATATATTGCAAACTCCATGGGAAGAAAAATTAAAATTTGAAGAATTTGTCATTAACAAGGCTTTAGAGATTATTAATGATAAAGAACAATTTATCATAGTAGAACAGGAGATTGCAAAATTGATTAAGGAAGCCGAGTATGTTAATAAATTCCTTGAAAATATAAAAGAAATTTATGAAGATGACTTGATAGAAAAAGTATCAAGTGAATTAATGCTTCCAAAAATGAATTACTATCGTTTAAACTTAATTAAAGAATTTTTAAGGAGACGATATTCGCCAAAACTTATTTCAAAAATAAAGAATAAAGTTGAAGAATTTTTAAATCTAATTTAATTCTAAGTCTAAGTATTCTTTTTTCTTAAATAACAGAATTTTTAAAAATAATGATCATTAATTACTATTAAAAAATAATTCAATTCTTATAATTTGAAAAAGTGTGGTAAAATATGAGTAAATTAGTTGGCGACTGGGGTTTTAAAAACCGATTTAATAGAATTGTCAAGCCAAAAACTGGTCGATGCGTAATGCTTGCAGTCGATCATGGATATTTTGGAAACATACCCGGACAATTAAAAGATTTTTCTAGCCTTGGTCCATTGTTTGAACACGCAGATGCATTGATGCTGACACGAGGAATGCTTAGGAATAGCGTCCCTTCAGAAGTAGATAAACCCATAGTATTAAGGGTTTCAGCAGGAGCAAGTATGTTAAAAGAGCTTTCAAATGAAGAGATTAACGTCACCATCGAGGAAGCCATTAGATTAAATGTAGCAGCAATTACATGCTCTATTTTCGTAGGTGGCGAGCATGAAAAGCAGAGTTTATTAAATCTTTCAAAACTTGTAAATTGGGGTCAACAATATGGAATTCCCACGCTTGCAGTCACTGCAGTTGGTCGTGAAATGGTAAGAGATGCTCGATATTTAGGGATGGCAAGTAGGATGGCCGCAGAGATGGGTTCTACGTTTGTAAAGACGTATTATTGTGAGGAATTTGAAAAAGTAACAGGCATTTGTCCATCACCGATTGTCATTGCTGGGGGCTGGGGATTGGTTTTCCTAATCCTCCCCTACAAAAAGATCCCAGAACGGGATGCACTGCAAATGGCAAGGAATGCTATTGATAAGGGAGCTGTCGGCGTAGACTATAATTGAGAGAAAAATTATAGGCGCATATATGGGAAGGAATATTTTCCAATCTGACAGCCCAATTGGCATGATAAAAGCAGTAAGGGCAGTAGTTCATGAAGGCGCATCAGTAGATGAAGCATTTGAAATTTATAAAAATGGTCCGAAAGGATTATAAATTTTTTTCTATTTCTTTTTTTTCTTTATTACGTAAATTTTTGCCAAATTCTTTAAGTTTTTCTTTATTAACTTTTTCTTTAAGCTTTTCTTTAGTATTACCAAGCTTTTCTTTAAGGACAGTACCACTCGCTACTAGTTTTTCTTTGAAAATCCCTCCTCCTTCAACAAGCTTCTCTCGTGCTTTTCTTAAATTTGCTTTAAATTGTTCGGGATCTTTCCTATAATAAAATGCTGAAACTCCTGCTACAGCTCCAATTATAATGAAACCGACTACTAAACCAGCAACGACTGCAGTCGAAATACCAGTATCCACATCATCATCTCCACCTCCTCCACCTCCTCCACCCCCTCCACCACCATTTCTCGAGTAAGGTGTAAATTCTATTCCTAAAGAATTGGTAGGATTGGCAAAGTTCGTATATTTATTACTATAAATACCATCTCCCTTATTCAACCCACAAGCATATGGAGTTATTATGTCAATGTTATTTAATGATTGATAATTGAAAAGAATTTTACCATCTGCATAGAGTACTACTTGAAAATCACCTGCTGCCGATGTATTATCAAGAACAGCATTTATATAAGAAACCACCCAATAAGTACTAGTATTTTTCACAGATATACTTGCTGATCCATCTAAATTGGTCCAGTATGGTGCAATAAGATATTGGGCTTTTGTACTTGTTGATGGTATAGTCCCACTTTCTTGAACTGGGTTGATATTTGCAAAAGTAAGGTAGCCTTCGGAAGCAACATAAATGTTTGAAACAATATTATCGTAGAAAGCGAAATTAAATGGTAGAGGTGTTTGAATATCGGCTTTATTTCCTAAACCTAAATCCGTACCCCCCGATGGATCTATCCAAGAATAGTAGCTGCTTCCCGCTACCATGGTATAATTATTAAGATCTGCATTCAGCTGAATTGTGGTGGGATCTTCATTGTTCTTAATTTTGGTTTTATTCAAAAATAAAGCATTACTTAGTATTAATAATATAAATAGAATGAGAGAAAAAGAAATTATTTGTTTTCTTGCTCTATTTTTCAGAAATATCATCACATTTTTTATTTTTTTTTGTTTATATTATAACAAAATATAAATTTAAATTTTAAGTAGTATACTTAGCTTTTTTCTTCAGAACAATTTAAGAAGCACATTGTTAGTCATATTAAGGTCAAATAATTAAATAATAATTCGTATATTATAGTGTAAAAAAACATTTAAAAAAGATTCTTTAGACACTTAATGTTACCATCGCAAATCAAAAATATAGAAATTCACGAATTACCCGAAAAAATTTTATTAATTCATCAAATAAAAGCATCTTCTACCTTTACACGGTGTGATGGTTTAATTATATTACCTAAAGAAGGCCGTAACTCTCAATCAATAATTCTTGATCTCAATTTAGAACCTCAATACATTAAGACAATCCATAATAAATTCGGTCCTGTATCTGATTATGTATGCACTCATACACATTTAGATCATTCTGCGCACGTTCATATTTGGGAAGAATTAGGGGTAAAAATTCACGCTCCATATCCAGAGCATCAACATTTATTAAATCCAGAAAGGTTATTAGAGAATTTTGGCTTTCTAGAGGCTATAAGCTTACAGACAGGTAGAAAATTCTTCGATAATAATGGTTTTAAAGCATGCCAAAAAGTTAATTCATTTAATCCAGGAGATACTTTAGTTTTTGATGCGTTTAAGGTTAAAACAATACCATTTTTAGGGCATTCATTAGGTCATGTGGGACTTCTCCTTGAATCTGAAAAAATCCTGCATGTAAGTTGCTTGGGATTTGATAAAACAAGTCCGGATGTTGATGGTTTTGGTCCTTGGTATGGTTTTAAAATATGTATGATTGAACAATATTATAAAGATATTGATACAGCAGAGGAGATATTTCTCAATAAGGCTGAATTTTTAACTTCAAGTCATTCTTATATTGTTAGGAATCCTGATAGAACGCCTTTTGACTACATGAGAAGGAAAATCCAAGAAAATCAAGAAAGAGTTGATAAAGCATTAAAGACATTAAATTTTCATCCTAAGTCTGTAGATGATGTAGTAAATCAACTACTAAAATTGGACATTTTTTTTCCAAAAAGAAAAATGAGCGGGTTTTTGCTTGAAATTTATACCCTGTGGGAGTCGTGGATAATAAGAAAGCATGTTGAGCGAAGTAAGTATTTAAAATAATATCTATATTAAATTATATCGATTAAGATTAATCTTTATTAGGTTCAAGTATCACTTTCATTGATTCACCAGCTTCACATACAACCTTAAAAGCTTCACCAGCTTTTTCAAGTGGAAATCTGTGTGAAATTAAATCGACTACAGTAATTTTCTTTGATTTAATCCAATCACATGCCTCATCTAAATCTTGAGGGGCTGCACCATAAGAGGTAGTAATCGTCACTTCATTTCTCCAATAATTATTAATTGGAATTTCAATATTTATACCAGGTTTAGGTACGGCAAAAAAAATGATAGTAGTTCCAGATCCCGCACATTCTATTGCCTGCTTTGCGGCAGTCAACGCACCTGTGCATACAATGATGCAGTCAGGTGTCATATCATTGTTTCCTTTCTTAAATTCATTAAGAATATTTTCTTTTGCGTGAATAATATTATCTGCTCCGTAGTCTTTTGCTAATTTTAATCGATATTCGTTAATATCTGTACATGTAACTCTTTCAATACCTTTAGCCTTTGCTAGTTTTAGATGTAGCAAGCCTGACATACCGCTTCCTAAAATTAATATGTATTGTCCTTTCCTGATATTTGCTAACCTTTGAGCACGACAAACGCAACCAAGAGGTTCTATAAACACACCTTCCTCGTATGATACTTCATCATCTAATACATAAACTCCCTTTTTTTCTATATTAATGCTCGGAACTCTAAGGTATTCTGCAAAGCCCCCAGGATCGTAGTTTGTATTATGGAGTAAATGGCAAGCTGTGTGATGTCCAAGTTCGCAATGATGACATTTAAAACATGGAACGTGATGAGAGACAAAAACTCTATCGCCTACTTTCAGGTTCTTAACATCCTCACCTATTTCCACGATATCTCCAGCGATTTCATGACCAAGGACTAGACTTTTAACGCCCAATTTATTCATTTTTGCAAATCTGTAATATTCAAGAATATCCGATCCGCAAATTCCAGATTTTTTTACTTTAACTAGAAATTCTCCCTGATTAATCTCAGGTATGGGTATTTCCTCGAGTCTAATGTCATTATTATTATAATATTTAGCTACTCTCATAGTTAAATAATTAATGAATCAATCTTCTTAATATTTTTTTTTTGGATATTTATTATCAGTTTCAAAGGAAGTAGAACTCTAAATCCCCTTTAACTGAATCTTTTTCTATAAATATTTACTTCTAATTTTTATTATTTAACTATTATTTTTTTCCACTTATTTCCAATGGAAGTCTACC
>JAEOTJ010000174.1 GCA_016839905.1 Promethearchaeota archaeon
ATCCCGCCATTCTTGAATTTTGGAACTTTCAATAAGCCGATTAATTCGGCAATACTCGAAATTTTATTGTAAAGCGCGAATATTTTTGCATTGAAAAATGGGAGGATACGACCCCGTTCTTCCACGCTAAGTTCGGGAAATGCCTCACTCGGCAGAATGATGCCGATAAAGACTTCAAGAGGGGGCTTGAGTGCCGTGTGCGTGGATTTGTACACGGCCTTGAACGATTTTCTGAAGGCATTTCCTAAGGACACGTAAAAGTAATCTTGAAACCGTGTCGCAAGCGTACGAATCTCGGATGTACACGCTTTGATTACTTGCAACATCCGAATACTTGCCGTGCTTTTTCCTGGGAACTCCTGATCAATTTGGGTGAGATACGCTTTCAATTTTTCTGCTTGTCCTGAAGTTAATAACGACATCGTACTCCCGCGGGATAACCCA
The DNA here is from genome assembly GCA_016839905.1 of Promethearchaeota archaeon. The sequence goes on from JAEOTJ010000174.1 coordinate 445, forward strand.
AAAGAGAGTTGGAAGATAACTAAGAAAATAAATTGCATCATTCGCTCAATTGTTATTTTTAAGCCAGTTTCTTGAAGACACTTGAGAGCAATCTCGTAGCCCTCGTTATAATATTTAATAAATGCTTCAATCATCTTTTCTTGTTGAGCATCGTTAATATAAGAAAGTTTTTTGGGCAATTTTATGATGATCTTGGTATAATTATTATTTAGATTTATATAAAATGAGTTATCATAAATAGAATTATTGTTTTCTCGTATATCAAAATCTTTTATAACTATCTTAATATTATAATTGCTTAATTTAATTTATAATGAGGATAATTAGAATAAATTAATGCAAGTCCTAATTTTGATCGCCTTTTAATAAGAAAATAAAAAATAAGGCAAATTCTAACGAGGATCTAAAAAATAAGATAAAATTTTAAATATTAAAAAGAATTAGATTCTATCGGGAAAATCCCTAATATTTCTGAAAAAAAGAAAACTTTAATAAAATCTGAATCGCTATATCTCGAGTTTTTAGCCCTTTTAGACCTCCACATGCGAGAGATGATTTCATTACAAAACTTTTTAAAAAATGCGAGAATATTATCATTAGAGAGAAGTGATTTAATTCCTAATCCACGAAGTGGAGGCAATGATATTTTTTATATTGGCATACATAAATATTATCGCTTCTCTCTAATAAATATTGCGGTTAATAGCCAAAACTATGAAAGAGAAAAATTGGATATTTTAAATTAAAGGATAGGATGTAAATTTAAATAAAATAAGTTACAGATCAAGGGGATTTAGAGTTTAAAATCCTTTGCTACTGTTCTTATTTGTTATTAATTGAATAAAAAGAAGTTATTTTAACTCTGAAATCCATCTAATTTAAGGTTTTCTACTTTTATCTTGTCTGAATCTCCCAAAATTATATTAAAATCAATCCTTCTTGAAGGGACCTAATTTTTTTATTTTATTTGTAAAATCAGTAATTACCTCAGAAAACCTCTTTCCCTCAGAGGCGCTAACCCATTCCAGCCTAACTCTACTTTCATCTATCCCTAACTGTTTAATCAATATTTCATGTAATCTGGCAAATCTTTCTTTAGTATATTCATTACCTGATATATAATGACAATCTCCGATATGACATCCCGTAATCAAGACACCATCCGCGCCATCTTTTAAAGCTTTTAATACAAACGAGGGATCAACCCTTCCAGAACACATGACTCTAATTACTCTAATATTGGGAGGATATTGAAATCGAGAAACCCCCGCAAGATCCGCTCCTGCATAGCTACACCAGTTGCAACAGAACGTAAGAATTTGGGGAGCCCATTCTTCCGTTTCTATGTTACTTTTAATTTTAGACATTTATTCCTCCTCCACACATGTTTTTTCAGTTAGATATGCTTCAATCATAGCACCAATTTGGTCAAAATCATAATGTTTAACAGCTATAGCGCCTACTGGACAAGTTACTGCACATGTCCCACATCCCTTACACAATGCAGAATTAACGGAAGACTTTTTCACTAAAATTTCGATGTCTTCGAATTCTTTTTTAATTTCAGTGAGTTCTATTGCCTTATATGGGCAAACCTCTTCACACTTCCCACAGCCAATGCATTTATCAGTATTGACCTCTGCTACAAGCCCAGAAGTTGTTATTTCTCCTGCACTTAAGAATCTACTTGCTCTCCCAGCAGCACCATTAGCTTGAGCTATTGAGTCCTGTATATTTTTTGGCCATTGAGCGCAACCACATAAGAAAACTCCATCTGTAGCAAAATCTAATGGTCGTAATTTAACATGAGCTTCTAAAAAGAATCCGGTCCTATCTAAAGGCACCTTGAGCATCATTGCTAATTCTTTTAAATTATCTGCGGGAATCATTGGGGTGGCTAAGATTACTAAATCGGTGTCGAAATCTATTGAATCTTGTAGATTAGTATCAAACACCTTAATAGCCATTTTTTTTCCGGATTTAGAAACCTTTGGTAAATTATCCAAATCATATCTCAAGAAAATTGCATCTTTTCTACGATTACGATAATATTCTTCAAATTCTTTTTTAGCCATTTGAAAATCTCTATATACAACTACAATTTCTAAGTTAGGATTCAGTTCTTTTAGAATACCTATGTTTTTAATTGAGGTTCCACAGCAAACATTTGAGCAATATGTAATTCCTTCCTTAAGTCTTGCGCCAGCACATAAAATGAATGTTACTCTTTTAATCTTATCTAGCCAAGTTTTACCAGAATCTTTTAATTTTTGTTCCAATTCTAGTTGAGTCATAACATTTGGAACCCCATATTGGTGGAGGCCTTTAGGTTTTAATTCTTGTGCACCTGTAGCAACTATAATGGTACCAATTTTTAACTCATGATTAGCATTTTTTGCATCAGTTATAGAAACATCATAATTACCAATATATCCTCTTATATCCTTTATTTTAGATTGTAAGAAAACCTTAATTTTATTATGTTTTTCAACTTTTTCTTTTGTTAATTTTAAAATTTCAGAAGCATCCTTTTGTATCGGGTATAAGATGTTTAGATTATTTAAATTTCCGCCGAGAATTTTTTCTTTTTCTATTAAATAGGTTTGAAAGCCTTGATCACCTAAAGATAATGCTGCTGTCATACCAGAGATCCCTCCTCCAATAACAAGTGCTGTTGGTGTTATTTTTAATTTATCTTCGGGTTGTGGTTTTAATAATCTTGATTTAGCAACAGCCATTCTTAGTAAATCTTTTGATTTTTCGGTGGCTGCTTCCTTTTCTGTCATATGTACCCATGAACATTGATCACGAATATTTACCATTTCAAATAGATATTTATTCATTCCTGCCTCTTGGCAAGTTTCTTGGAATAATGCTTCATGAGTTCGAGGAGTACAGGAGGCTACAATAAATCTATTTAAATTATGCTCCGCTATTACTTCTCGTATTCTTGCTTGTGAATCAGAACTACAGGAATAAAGATTATCTTCACAATGAACTACATTTGGTAATGATTTGATGTAATCTCGAACCGCAAGAACATCAACATATTTCCCAATATTAATACCACACCAACAGATAAGCACACCAATTCTAGGTTCATCATCGATTTTTACGATTTTTTCGGGGATATCAAATACTTTCTCTTTAACTTGTGTGTATTTGACGTCACTCAGTAATGAGGCAACTTGAGATGCTACACCACTAGCATCAGAGACAGTTTCTGGAATGTCCATTGGACCTTGACAAAAACCGCATAGAAAAATACCCTCCTTGGAGGATAATGATTTATTAAAATATGACTTTTCTTGAAAGAAATCGTAATGGTCTAAATCAATCCCTAAAATTCCCGCCAATTCTTTTTGACCTGAGGGAGGAACTAAAGGGGTAGCCAATACCACTAAATTAACTCTGAAATCTTCAAACTTTCCCGTTTTTAAATCTTCATAATGAATTAACAAATCTTTTGTTTCAGGGTCTTCTTCAATCGTACTAATCTTAGTTTGAAAATATTTTACTCCATACTCATCTTGGGCTCTTTGAGTGAATTCATAGAAATTTTTACCGTAGGCTCTAATATCATGTCGGAATACAAAACATTTTGAATTTTCTGAGTGTTCTTTTGTGATGATTGCCTCCTTAGCCGTATACATGCAACACACGCTTGAGCAATATGGGACATTTTCATGTAAATCTCTTGAACCAGCACATTGAACAAAAGCAATATTTTCAGGTTCTTCTTCATCACTTAATCGTTTAACATGACCTTCGAATGGACCAGAAGCACATAATATCCTTTCATATTCAAGGGCAGAAACTACATTTTTATGACGATACCCCCATCGAGAAGATAATTTTTCCGCGGGCATTTCGAAACCAGTTGCTACGACAACAGCTCCAACATTTATTACTATTTCTTGATCTTTTTGTTCAAAATCAATTGCTTCTGCTTTGCATACTTTTTCACAAACACCACATACTCCCTTAGTCAATTTCAAGCACATTTCCGAATCAATTAAGTAAATTGGAGGAACTGCTTGGGGAAAAGGAATATAAACTGATTTACGCTTTCCTATATTCATTTCAAAAGGATTGGGAGCTAAAATTTTTGGGCATTTTGCAGCACAATCTCCACATCCTTTACATTTTGATTCATCAATATACCGAGCCTTCTTAAGAACAGTAGCTTTAAAGTTTCCGGGTTTTCCAGTAATCTTTTTAACTTCATGATAAGTCATTAATTTGATATTTGGATTTCTAAAAACCTCCACCATTTTTGGAGCAAGAATGCAAAGTGCACAATCATTAGTGGGAAAGGTTTTATCTAATTGGGACATCCTTCCGCCTATAGAGGGCGTTTTTTCTACTAAATAAACCTTAAACCCTAATTCTGTTAAATCTAAAGAAGTTTGAATTCCCGCTATACCTCCTCCAATAACTAAAACAGATCCTTCCATTAGGATTCAACCTCTTCATTTTCATTTATTTCTATTAAATCTACTAAAAATTCAGAAAAATCCAATATTTCTATTGAGGAGATATCTTCATAATCATTTTGCAAACAAGATAAATGCATTTTACATTTTGGACAAGAAATTATCATTTTTGTTCCTACATCTTTCGCTTCTAAAAGGCGCTTATATCTCAATGCCTTGGAACGGTCATTGCAATTCATCCAAGAACTTACACCACAACATAATGAATCTTTCTTATTATGAGCCATTTCTTTGAACTCATATCCTATCTGTTTTAAGTGATTAAAAATTTCTCGCACATCTTCAATTATATTACTATCTTTAGGTAGAAATGTGCTTAATCTACAAGGATCATGATATGTAAATTGAGTTTTTTTACCCGAATCGTCTGGATTTTTAAACGTGATTATATTTTTTTTCCAATTTTCATGGATATACTCAATTATATGTTTAACAGTAATTTTTTCAGTAAAATCTTCAAATAATTTAGGATATTCTACTTTTAATGTCCGGTAGCATTCAGCACATGCGGTTACAATCTTAGATATTCCTGCCTCCTCAAATCTCTTCTTATTTTTTTTGGCTAAATTGATAAACTCTTCTAATTTACCTTGACCCCAATATAAATCATGACCACAACAAATTTCATCATCAAGAACAACTATCGGTTCATTTTCGATTTGAGAGAGTATTTTTAAAGTGCTTTCTGCAATAGAATCAGAATTTTGAAATTCAAAATTAAAAAAAGGCAAACATCCAACATAGTATAAAATATTTCCCTGAGTAGAAATTTCACATCCTCCTGGCACCCAATCAAGACTCCTCTTAGGGCTTGAATCTGATTGACTCATTAATTCGGATATCGTGGTATATATACCTTTATGTGCTAAATAATCATCAGGGTTGTGATTTTCAATATGTCTCATTTTATATTTTGCATTTCGCACGAGATCCGCAAAATTAATATCCTCTGGACAATTTTGAAGACAACTATTACACATCAAGCAATCCCACAACACTTTACTCTTAATTATTTTATCTTCAAATCCTTCTAAAATTGTTTGAACAATCCTACTAGGGGAAAATTTTTGAACCTTACTAAGTTGACATACTCCTGAACAGCGAGCACATTGATAACATTTTTTTAAAAGATTTCTTAAATTAGGTTCATAGATTTTTTTTAAATCGTTATCCTCAATGGATAGTTTAGATTTTTTATCATTATTTGTTTCTGTTATTATCCTCACTTCTCTGAATTTACTTTATCTTTATTCAATTCTATTGGTTTGCATTTATTTCTTTTAATACCCCCTATTTTTTCTACTAAGAATTGACCAGGTTTTACATCTTTGAGGTTTTTTGATTCAATTAATTTTGCCTTAATTGCATCGTTATATAATTTATCTGCTTCTACACTACGTGTTATTACGGAAGACCATCCATCTCCAGACCCTATAGATCCTACGGAAATATCAGCATAATCAGAAGTCAGATCTTCGCAGAAATGACAGTTATGACGAGCATATTTCTGAACATCTTTGAGGGGAACCGTTTCAACTTCTCCCGATTTTAAATTAATAATAAACTTCCCTCCACCGATATTCATCTTAGTTACATCGTGAAGATCTTTATCAAACTGTTCTTTTAATAAATTTATAATCCCTTCATAAGGGAATGATTCCATGCAGAATAATCCTATTTTATATTTAATATTTTTAAAGAATGGTAAACCACTTGGATATAATAATGATTTACCCAGTGCTTTCATCATACATGGGACTCCAACTAAAGCAATTCTTTCATACTTTTTACATTGATCTATAATAGTTAATGAAGGTGAATTTGCGTATTTGGTCCCTCCTGTCTTGTATAGGTCATCTACATTATCAACAATCACTGGTTCTGGCCTCCAAAAGTTTTCTGAATGTTGTACAGCAACAATAGCATCTACCAATTTTTTATCAAGTAAATATTTTAATAATGTTGTTACTATACCCCCATCTTGGCGTACCTTTTTAATTTCATCTTTTGTTGTGGAACCTGAATACATGTTAAAGTAGGCGCCAACTTTATCAGACCACTTTAGGGAATCATCTAATTTTTTAATACTTTCATTTGCGCGGTCAATGGAAAACGATCGTGGACACACGCTATAACAGAGACCACATTTCATGCAAATATCACCGTCTATGTTAAGAGTATCTGCAGTTACAGTTATGGCATCTACAGGACATATTGAAGAACACCAACCACACTGGCAGCATACTCCTGCATCTCTAACGATTGAAACGGGTTCAAAATAATTTTCAATAAAATCGCCAGGTAATTCTCTAACCCGATATCGATAAAAATATTCTTTTACTTCAACTTCTTTCTCCTCCCCTTTAATTTTCCTTTTAACCTTTTTCGTTTTTATCTCTATAAGCTCTTCGATAAATCCTTGTTCCTTTAGGTAAATTACATCGCGTATAACATTTTCAGGGGGAAGATCTTCTAAATATTTAGTAATTTCCTCAAGAAATAGTGGTTTTTGACCTTTTAACCTTTCCAATACAATTTTTCGACCTGTTTCAGCATCAACCATAGCATCTAAAATATCCAGAAATTCTTGTTCGGAGTATTTTCCTAACTTCAGAATTTCATCCTTTGCTTCAAAAAAAGCCCTAATTTGAAAATTATCAGCAGCTATGTAAGTTGCTTTCATTAAATCTTCTAATGAAGCATTTCCAAAATTTTTTCTATTTACTTGAACCATTTTTCCATCATTTTCTTTTATACTAATATTAAAAAAATATAAAATTTTTTTTTAAACCCCTTCCTCTGCAAGGCAAGTCATCTTGTAACTATAATTTTTTTACAAGATTCATCCAATCGGGGTAGTTATTTTTTCTTTTACTTGGCTTAGAGGATTTAAACCAATTTTCTTTATTTTTTCATAAGAATCTATGACACTTTTCACTAATTTATCAGCCTCCGCACCGCTTAACCAATATTGGTTAATTCTTTGGCCACCAAGTCCTCTTTTTTCAAGTATTCTATTCGCTAAATCAACATGCGTTTTAGCTTTAAAGTTACCCTTCTTATACGCACATTCATTTTTTCGTCATCCAACAATCATTACACCATCAGCACCAGACATTATCGCAAAGAGAAGATGTTTAAGATCTACTCTTCCTGTACATCTTAGTTTGATAATTTTTACTGAGGGTGTATATTTTAGACGAGACACACCAGCAAGATCAGCAGCACTGTATCCTCATTTCAAACAAGCAAACATGATAATATTCAATTGTTCATCCATTTGTCTAAACACTCTCCAAAAGGCTTTCGAGTTCAGCAAATAATTGCTCATCTCTATAATACCTTATATCAATTGCCCGAGTCGGACAGCATGTAGCACACACACCACAACCAACGCAGTTTATCTCGTCAACAACAGCACCCATATCTTCCTCAATTATTATGGCTTCTTGAGGGCATTCTTTTTCACATCTTCTACAACTAATACAGAAATCATTTTTAACTTCAGCCACAATAAGTTCAATATCTATTTCTCCTGGAGATGTAATTTCAGCAACTTTACTTGCTGATGCTCTTGCTTGAGAAACAGAGTAGGCAATATCTTTAGGCCCTTGTGCAAAGCCCGCAATGAATATTCCTTTAGTTTTTGTTTCTTGTGGCATCAATCCGAAATGGGATTCCGTTAGAAAACCATGAGCATCGGTATCCAAGTTTAATACTTTAACTATTTGTTGTGTGCCCCTTGAAGGTAATGCTGCTGTTGATAATACAACTAAATCTGCACTGAGCTTAATGATTTCATCAGTTAGAGACGAAAAAACTCGAATATTAATATTTTTTGTCTCAGGATCTTCAGATATTTCACCGACTTTTCCTCGAATAAATCTAATATCCGATTGTTTGGTTCGTTGGTAATACTCTTCAAAACCTTTTTCAACTGTTCTAATGTCAATGTAAAATATCGTAATGTTTGCATCTGGAAATTCTTCCTTAACTAATTTTGCATTCTTTAAGGCAACCATACAACAGACTCCACTGCAGTACGTTCGTTCACTATCACGACTTCCAACACATTGTATAAATACAATTTCCTTCGGTGTCTTTAAGTCAGAAGGCTTGCGAAGATGTCCCTCTAAAGGTCCATTTGGGGCAAGCATTCTTTCGAGTTGTGCTTGAGTTATTACATTATCATACTCTCCATAACCATATTCACCACGAGGTTCATAGATATCCCAACCAGTAGCGATGATTATAGTACCAACCTTAAATTCCACCGTTTTAGGCAGCTGACTGAAATCTATAGCATTTAATTCACATGCCTCCACACATGAAAAGCATTCTACACATGTTCCTCGATCAATATCATATAAAAATGGTACAGCTTGACCAAAGGAAATATCTATCGCTTTTCTAGCACCGAGATGCTCATCAAAAAAATTTGATGTATACACTGGACAAACTTCGGCGCAGGCTCCACATCCATTACATAGATCTGGATTAATATAGCGTGGCTTCATCTCAATACTTACGTTATAATTGCCAACATAACCAGAGACTTCTTTTACTTCACTGTAGCTAAGGATTTCAATATTTTCATGACGATTTACTTCAAGCATTTTTGGTCCGCAGATTCAAATTGAACAATCATCTGTGGGAAATGTACGATCAAGTTGAGCCATACGACCCCCGATAGTAGTTTTTTGCTCTACAAGATAAACTTTGATTCCTTGGTTCGCGAGATCTAACGCAGCATTCATGCCAGCTATCCCGCCGCCTACAACTAAAGTTGCTTTTTCGACTGGAACCGTTCTAATTGGAACAATATCTAATAATTTAGCACGAGCGAGACCACTTTTTACCAATGACTTTGCTTTTTTTAAGGCATCATCCTGCGTTTCAGTAACCCAAGAACAATGTTCTCTAACATTCACCATTTGAAAATAATAGGGACTCATTTCCGTTTTTGCGATTGTCCCTCGATATATAGGTTCATGAGTTCTTGGGGTTCAAGCACTAGCAACTATTCGATTTAAACCCTTTTCTTCAATGTCCTCAATTATTTCGTTTTGCCCAGCTTCAGTTCATAAGAATGCATTTGTTTTTGATATTAGTACATCTGGGTCCAATTTTTGAACGTATTCACATAATTTCGTGCAATCGACTTTTGATCTAATATTTATACCTCACTGACAAGCATAGAAACCAATCCGATGATTTTTACTTGCTTCCATTCTTCTTATCAACTCACCTCTAATTATTTAAATTTAAGAAAAATCATTTATATCTTAAATTTTATTTATTGTGTTATAAAAATACTTAAATCTTATAATATTTATGTTTATAATTCTTCATATTTATCACTTTAAGTAAATGTAAGAGAGAAAAGAAATAAAAAGAGTAATCTGATTTCTTATAAATTAACATTTAAAAGTTAAGAAAATACTTTTTTTTTTTTAAATATTAAAGTATTGAGGTATTTTAAAGAATAAAAAGTAGGATAATGAAAATCCTCCAGTATAAAAGTTAATTTATAATTGAAAGTAATTCACTTTTATACAAATCCTTAAAAACTAATCTTAGAATTTCTTCAAAAGATTCAAGAATACCTTCTCCATTCAATGCGATTGTATTATTATATTCAATATTTTTATAATTAGAATAATCTATTTGCTTTAAAAAAGTGACGGTATTAAATTTTTCAGGGAGATCTTGTTTATTAAAAGCAATTAATTTCGGTAATGTCATAAAAGATTCTTTAAAGTAGGTTTTCAATTCATTCCACGAAATGATATTTCGCTCAAAGGCAATTTTCTGTGAGTCTGTAACAAATATTATTCCGTCTATAGCTCTTAAAGTAATCGGACGAGTAATAATATAAAAATCTTGACCTGTAGTGGAGTAAATATGGAGTTTTAATTTCCATTTTTCGTTTTGAAATGAAATCACTCCATAATCAAAAAATAAAGTCCTATTTAAGGTACTTTCTATACTACAAACTTTCATTTTTTTGCCAAAATGTTTAAAAAGTGCTTTTAATGAAGTAGTTTTACCTGATAATGCGGGACCAAAATAAACAATTTTAATTTGAATAGATTTTTCCAGAGCATCAATAATCATAAATAATTAGCTCAAATTTTCTATTACTTCTAAAAATAGATATAAAAATCCCGAAATTTTTTTTATTATTTAAGAATAAAAAGATACTAAAGGATTGTTTGGAAATAACTTCCTCATTATTATGGAATTTATTCTTTTACACAAAAAATAAATGAAAAATAATTATAATATAATATGTAAAAGATATTAATGACATAAAATAGGAATAATTATTATTAGGTTAAAGGGGGAATATTTTTTCCGCTTCCTTCTCATCAAATTCTAATTCACGAAGTCGAATCCGGACTTCTCGTGGAGTGAAGGATTTATTTAATAATTCAACGACGTTTTCATTTAGAGCTTTTAAATTATCCATTGCCACTTGATAGAAGAGATTTTTTTCTTGTAGGTTTATTTTAATTATTTCATGTAGTCCTAATATAGCTTTCCTTACATTTTCATAATTACTCATGGCAGTGGAAAATTTTTCAACCGCATTCTTCATTACCATTTTTATTAAAACCTCTTTACCTTTTATTAAAACCATCATTTTTTTGGGAAAAAATTAAAAAAATTTGTTTCCCATAATTAATAATGAACTTTTTATTTATAAAATTGTGACATTATATGCATTTTTCACGAAATTGTACGAACGAATTTCGAAATTCTAATTGTAGGATTTTGATCATTCTTATATCGATTGTGATATTAAGTAAAAATTTCAAAATTAAGATTAGATCAATTTGATAATAAATTATTCAATTCATTAATCTTTCTTCAACTTTCTGTACTATTAAAATAAAAAAAATCTTGGTTGATTTATGTTTTTGATATTCTTTAAGATTTCTTTAATGAAAAACGATCTTTTTTTAAGGAATTCATAACGGAAAATTAAGGTTTTTTAATTAATTCAGTATTTTTTTCTTATTAATATTTTATTTTAGTAAATTTTTCTTAAATCTAAAAACTGTAGATCAATATTAGTTGTTAAGATACTTAAACTAATTGCATTTTCCTTTTTTAATAAAAGAAAATGCGAAAAAAGTATGATTATCAGAAATTATTACTGAGTTCGTAAATTTTCTTAACGAATCTTACCCAAATCATTTAAATATTAATATGAATATTATATAATTAGGAAAAGAATTTAAAAAAAAATATAAAAAACTTAAAAAAAAATGGAAGTGATTAAAAAAAATGGAACAAATTCAAAGTATTATTGAAAAAACTAAATCTGAAGGGATAACTGATAATCAAATAACAAAGATCTATTCACTTGCAAGTAGGGTGAGTAAAGATACGATTAATGAAATATGTCCTGCACTTTTAAGAATTTTATTAAATTCCGAAAAGGGTCCATTAAAAAATGAGTTAGGAAGGGTAATATTCCACTTGCAGAAAACTGAAAGATTAAATACAATCATCGGTTTAGAAAAACTTCTTGATGCATCCTTAATTGTAGCGCCTGAAGAAATGTTTAAAATTTTAGAGTCATCTGACGAGAATGCAAAGGGTTTAGCTCAAAAAATTAAAAAAGTATTACAATAGTATTTTTTTTTCAATTTCTTATAAAGAATAATAATTCTAAAGTTTTCAGCCAATAAGGAATATAAAAACTAAAATAAGGTCATCTGTTTGAAGAAAGCGTATTATTGGCGAAATATATAATTAAAATATATAATTAAATAAACGTAAAAACCTAATTATACGATTAATTGTTGATTTTGCGTAGAGGATTTAATAGGTTTTAACACCACGCAAATACTTTCAACGGACTTTACATCACTCCGCCCTTGAAATAATTCGATTAATGCATCTAATTCATTAACATTAGGCACGCTAATTTTTACTAACACTCCACATTGTCCAGCCATTTTATATACTTCTATACATTGAGGGATTATTTGTAGCTCTCTTAACAAACTTTTAATCTCAGCTTCAGAAACCGGTATAATTGTTAAAAATGCGATAATTGATTCATCATCTTCAGGGCTAAGTTTAATAGTAAATTTTTCGATAATACACTCTTCTATTAATTTCATAACACGCTTCCTTACAGTCGATTCAGAAACCTTAATTTCGTCTGCAATTTCCCGATAAGGCCTTCTTGAATCCTCCATTAACATTTCAA